>CALFHQ010000698.1 GCA_937876385.1 uncultured Pseudomonadota bacterium | reverse complement strand
GAAATTCCTCGTGCTGGGAGTCTTGCTCGTTTCGTGCGCCAAGACGACTACCCCGGTTGTACAAGATCCTCTGTTGAAGGATCCCATGGTCTACACCCATTGGGAAACCTTCAACGTCGAACAAGGGTTGCCTCATCATCTTGTATTTGCCGTGAAAACCCACGGTTCAGACGTGTACTTCGGCACTGAAAACGGGGTTGCGATAACCAATCGCAAGACTAAGACCTGGTCTACCCTGCCCCCGGAGTCCAAACCCGGAGCCAACGACGGCGTCGCATACAAAGTCGTCACCTCGGTGGACATCGACGAAGACGGCGATGCGTGGTTTGGGACGTTCAAGGGCCTCACTCATTGGGACGGAGAGACTTTTACCAACTATCGGTGGCCGGAAGGACAAGATCCCAAAGACCCCAACCCAAAGGGGCTCATTAACAACGTTGTTTATGGAGTCACCCACCTGGGGGACGATATCTGGATTGCAACCACGGACGGCACCAGCCAGTACAACAAGAAATCCGGACAATGGAAGAGCTGGTACCTCAACAACGCCCCTATGGAAGAAACCTGGTGCTATGGCATCGCAGCTACGAAGGAGAAGATCTGGCTTGCGGCCTGGGGTTCCGGGCTTATGGAGTACGTAGTCGCCGACAACCACTGGAACGCCTACCATGACCCAGATGGCAGCTTCACTGTGGACCTCCTGCGCAACGACGGAATGCTCTCCATGATGAGCACCAGCGCTTCGGCCAATGACGAAGGAATCGTATGGGCCGCCAGCTATTTTGGAGCCAGTCGTTACGACGGAAAGAACTGGCGGGACTGGGACGAAGACCATGGCATCCCGTCCAATTTCCTGAACTCAGTCAAGGCCCATGGAGATGCCGGCTGGATCTGCACGGACAAGGGACTCGCAGGGTTCCAAAATGAGCAGTGGTATACATATGCACGGGTAGAGGAGGACGGCGAAAGCTATGGAACCATCACCATCGCGGATGCCGACGGCAAGAACGGCAAAGTCTACCGAACCGAGACCTCCATTCCTCAGAACTTTGTGTGGTGGGTGGATTTCGACGAAGACGGCGGAATCTGGGTCGCAACATCCGATGGAATTGCCCACGGAACCCGAGAAGGAGGTGTCAGATGAGAACCATCGTCATCTGCCTTCTTCTGGCTGTTGCGGTGCTGGCATGCAACCAGGCTCCAGGCGAAAATGGGGCCGCCGACGGGGCCCGAAGTGGCGTACTCCAGTATATTGGACCCGCCGTGAACGAAGCACCCGAAACCGAGTGGAAAACCCGCCCCAATGCCGGCCAGAACATCCTGTCGAAGTCCCTCACCCAAGCCTTTTACCTGTACGAGAAAGAGCCCTACGGGCGACCCGTCGACAAGGCATACGGGAACTATGTCGACCCCATCGGGTACGACAAATTCCACTACGAAGGGGATACCGTTCGGGTGGGCCTTATCGGTTGCCTCTCCGGGCCCGTTTCCGATTACTCCGGGAACATGCTCAAAGGGGCCCAACTGGCCATGGACGAATTCAATGCCGATGGCGGCTACTTTGGAATGCCCTTTGAAATCATCACCCGAGACGACCAAGCGAAGATGGGAATCAGCGGGCACAAAATGGTGGAACTGATTTTTGACGAAGAGGTGTTGGGAATCCTGGGCTCCATGTCCTCGGATACGACCCACGTCGGGATTCGGATAGCGCTCAAAGCAGAAGTGCCGCAGATGACTTCCATCTCCACCGACCCCACCATCACCCAGATTATCATTCCGTGGGCCTTTCGCATCCTGGCCGATGACTGGTCGCAGGGACGGGCCATGGCGAAACTTGTCTTCGAGGACTTTGGGTTTACAAAAATTGCGATCCTCGAGCGCAACAACCGCTACGGTCGCATGGGCAGCCAGGAAATTGCCAGGGTGGCCCAGCGGTTGGGGCATCCCGTCGAAGTGAAGTTGAAGTATGAATCTCAAAAAGACTTCAGCGCTCAACTGCGCATCGTCAAAGAGTACCAGCCTGAAGCCGTGGTGATTTGGGGGATGTACGCCAACGCTTCCATGATCGTCAAGCAAGCCCATGATATGGGTATCCACGCCCAGTTCTTCGGCGCCGACGGGCTTGTCAGCGAGAAGTTCATCGAGCTTGCAGGGGAAAACGCAGAAGGGGTCATCGTGACCTTCCCCTTCAACGATACCAGGGAGACTCCAGAAACCAGGAACTTCATCGAAAACTACACTCGAAAGTACGGCAGAGTCCCGGACTCTTTCTCGGCCCACGGCTACGACGCAATGCTTACAATGGGACAGGCTATCTTGAGTGCCGGGGAGAAGTTCGGCAAGAAGAAGGGACTGAACCGAACACGTATCCGAGACGAACTGTCACGCACAAAGAACCTCCCCGGAGCCACAGGACTCATAAACTTTGACCACACCGGAAACGATAGCCGGGTGGTGGAGTTCGCCATTATCCAGAACGGAAAGTTCGAGTATCTCAACCAAAAGCGCCTGGAAGAGGCGAAGAAAGAACTGGGCCAAGTCACCAAACCGAACCCCTAGCCACAGGTCCTCCATGCAGCACCCCTACCCCGTTGCGTACTGTCTGATGTTCATGCTCTTTTCCTGCGCGCCTGACGCTGCGCCGTCCTCTTCCGCTCTACAACCCGTGGTAGAGGCAGCAGCGCCAACTTTGGACAACCCTTCCGGTTCGAGAACCCAGCGAGCACTGGCAGGCAACGTCAAAATTGCGGTGATGGGTCCCCTTACGGGCCCCGCTTCGGGATACGGACAAAGCCAACTCAACGGAGTACGTCTCGCTGCCGAGGAGATTAACGCAAAGCAAGGAGAGGGACGCTTGCACGTCGAGCTTGTCGTGGTAGACGACGAGGGGAACATGAGTGCTTCCGGGGATCGCCTCGTGAAGCTCGTGTACGAAGACAAAGTGAACGCCATCATCGGGGCCATTAACAGCTCTGTGACCCATGTCGTTGAGATGGTCTGCGCAAAAACCCGGGTTCCCATGATTACAACCACCAGCACAGATCCCAGCATCACTCGGACGGGCACCTATTGGGCCTTTCGATGCCTCGCTGACGACCTGTTGCAGGGACAGGCATTGGCCCACCGCATATTCGAGGTCGATGGACACAAGAATGTATTCATCCTGATGCAGAACAACCGCTACGGGAAGATGGGAGGACGTGAAATTGCCCGAATCGCAACAGAATCCGGGCATCCCCCTCTGGCTGTGCGTGTTTTCGATGGAAAGGCTGCTCATTGGCCCGATGAAGTGCGAGGCATCGCAACCGCCAACCCCGATGCCATCGTCCTCTGGGGACTCTACAACCCCTGCGGAAGGCTCATTTCGGAACTGCGCCAAGGGGGAATTGAAGCCCCAGTCTACGGTGCCGATGGAATGGTTCATCCAGCGTTTCTGGAGCAGGCCGGCTTGGCGGCCGAGGGCGCGATTGTGACCCTCCCCTTCGACCCATGCCGCAACCATCCAACCACCCGACACTTTCTGGAAAAGTACTTGCATCGCTTTGGAGAACCGCCAGACTCCTTTGCTGCCCACAGCTATGATGCCATGATGATTATCTGGGAAGCCATACAGCGGGGAAAATGCACCGACCGCACATGCATCAAGGACAACATGCTTCTCACACACCAACACGACGGAGTTACAGGCTTTATCACGTTGGACAAAGAAGGAAACGATACGCGAAGCGTTGACCTTGCACAGGTGATCGCTGGGAAGTTGGTCCCCCTGTCGTTGTTTCAGGGCCGTTCCGTCGTCGACATCAGACGGGAAATCAGAGAAACTCTGGAATCTCCTGGGACGCCGCCGGACGGCGATCATCGATCTTCAGGATGGGTTTACTGCCCCG
>CALFHQ010000697.1 GCA_937876385.1 uncultured Pseudomonadota bacterium | reverse complement strand
TGAGGATTGGGATGACCCGGGGATGGGCAAAAAGTGCACCCTTTTCCATTCCCGGGACATCCCAATCCGCAACTTGTCGCCCCCCGGCGGGGGGAGAATGTCCGGCAAAGCCGGACAAACGGGGGGGTCGTTGACGCGGCTGATACCTCAACCCCCATCCCACCTCTTTTTTTGAGGCTAAGTCAGGTGGCTCTATACTGTTGCGGGTGAATCTGTCTTTTCTTCCTGGGTGTGCTGTCTATGATTCGTGCGTTGGCCCTTACATTTATGCTGGTTTCGCTGTTTTCTGTCAGCGAGGAGCGGTTTGATCCGGCTGTGAAGCAGTATCATGAGTCGCTAACTAGCGCTGAGGCGGGCACAGACGGCAAGGATCTGCTTGTTCTTGATAAGCGAATCACACAACGGTATGTGAAGGCTGGGGAGACTCCCCCCACCTTAGACAGCAACTTGTCTGGAGTCAGTCGACGGCTCTGCCGGGTCTTTGACCTGGATGCTGCTGACGGCGCTTTGACTTCTCGCAGCCAGCTCATTCAGTTCAGCTTGCGGCAATTTGGTGTCACGGACAGCTTCTACTTCCCGGTTTTGGCCCCGGCAGATACGCAAGCCGAGGCCAACCGCTGGGTGGACCTGCTGGTTGGGAAGAACGTCCTGGACATGGGATTCAACCGGTTTGGCGCTTACTGGTCCAAAGAGGACAAGACGGTGGCCATGGTGTTCTCCCGTCGTCTGGTGCAGCTCAGTCCCTTCCCTATGTCAGTAAAGCCGGGAACTGCTCATCTCCTCTTCGGGTCTCTCCTGGGCGCCTCTCGTAATCCGCAACTCCTCATTTCCACGCCAGACGGCGCGTTCCTCCAACAAACTCCAAAGGTCAGCGGGGATTTGTTCTGGATTCAGGTGTACCTTCCCGAAGAGCCTGGGGAGTACATGCTTGAAGTGCTCGTCGAGGAAGAGGGCCCCCAGGTGGCCAGCCTGTTTCCCGTGTACGTTGGAAGTGATGTTCCTTTGCGCCCCGTCACCCGTCTTTTCCCCGGGTTGAACGAAGACGCCTCGGTTCTGGAACTGGAGAAGTCCCTTCTGGGCCTCATCAACCGGGCTCGACGACACAGAGGATTGACCGAGGTCCGGCTTGACCCCACGTTGTCTGTGAGCGCTCGAAAGCACAGCGAAGAGATGGCCAGGCAGCGTCGGCTGGTTCATGCTGTGGCGGTCCCTGGAGAGAGCGGTGGAGGCAACTTCCGAGAGAACGTCTCCATCTCCACGTCCATTGCCACAACCCATGCGAATCTTCTGGCCAGTCCCAGTCATCGACGGAACATCATGAACAGTGAATCGAGACGTTGTGGTGTGGGGATTGTCGCTCGGAATCTGGAAGATGGGACTCGAATACTCTTTGTTACAGAGCGATTCTCAGACTGACGATTACTCTACCAGGTCTTCATCAAAACGAGGCAGCAGGCGGTACTTCGAGTAGGAGTAGTAGATAACTCCGGTAATCGAAGAGAAGGTCTTGCCGGCCACGAGGACTGAGGTGTCGATGCCGAAGTCGTCGTCGATGTAGACTCCGCCGTTGGTTTCTGCTTCGTCGTACTCGTTGACGGATGCAATGGTAACGTCGGTGAGGGTCACGAGGACTCCCTCGTACGCTTCCGAATCACCCTCCATGGTGATGTCCGCTTCGGTGACGCTTGCCACCGGGATTTCGTTCACGGCAACGGTTCCGGTCTTCTCGATGTTCTTTCCCTTGAGTTCGGTGAGGCAGTAGTACTCGGTCCAGTCCCCATCAAAGCTCAGGACGTCGCCAATCTCGTACTGGGCATCCGCCGACCACTCGGTGAGCATCAACACAGCGCTGTTCTCCCCGCCCACGCCGTCGGACACGAAGAAGCCGTGGTACTTGTTGTTGGAGACATCCAGTCTGGGGGACACAACGATGGCACCCGAGATACCCACGCAGCCGACGTTGACGAAGGCTTCGCTGGTGCAGGTGGTGCTTTCCGTCGAGGCCTGAACATCCACGATGGACATTGCTTCGCAGCCCCCGCCCCCTTCGCACGGAATGGACTCATCCAATTCGAAGTCTGCTGCGTTCCGGGGAAGCAGTCGATACTGGTTGAAGGAGTAGTCCAGGACCCCGGTGACCATGGTGTATTCGCAGTTGGCTGAGGGGCGAGTCCAGTCGTCGAAGATGTCGGAATCGATGTAGGCGCCGCCTGTCAGGGTGACTCCACCGTAGTTGTCCACGCTCTCCACTTTGGTGCTCTGGACTTGAACCAGGACCCCTTCCCACTGTTCGCTGTTGGCGTCCTCGGCGGCGATGTTTGCGCTGGTGACGACTTCGGGGGAGGGAACCGATGCGGTACCCGTTTTCTGGATGCTTGCGGCTTCAATCTCCGTGACGCAGTAGAATTCCTTCACGGAGCCGGTGAGGGTGATGACGTCTCCGATTGCCAGTGCGGGGGCGGTGCCGGCGGCTACGATGACCTTGATACCCGAGTAGGCACCACCGGCGGGATCTTGGACGAAGAAAGCGTCCATGGAGCTGGAGCCGGAGAACACCGGTGTGGTAACGATAACACCTTCCAGGGTTTCGCTGTCACTGAGGTTGATGAAATCTTCGCCGTCACACGCCAATCCCTGGGCATTCTTCTGAAGGTCCATGACCCGAGTGCCGGTGGGAATGATGACGTCGCCGGGGTTGGTGTTGTCCTGCTCCCCGGTTTGGTCGTCGGAGTTGGTGTTGTCCTGCTGATTGACTGTGTCCTGCTCACCGGCGGTGTCTTTGTCCACGACGCCGGTATCCTTTTCGTTGGTTTCCGAGCGGGTGCAGGCACCCAATTGCGTGATGGCAAACAGTGAAATGAGCACGGTCAGGCCGCGCCAGAATGTTCGACTCATGATTCCTCCTGTAAGGCCTCCACGTGGAGGCTCAATGTTCTAGTAGAAGCTGGTTGATGTTTCAAACACGGTCAGGTCAATGCTCAAGATAGAGCGCCCGGCCAAGTCCAATATGTAGAGCAGTTCCTGGGCCGAGTGGAGCATCTGTTCCACCGGCAGGTAGCCCGTCGCCAGGGTGTTTGAGAGGAAGCCCGATGATACCTCGAATCTCCAGAGGGTGTCTCGAATCGGTTCCCCGATTTGGACCGTTCCGTCGGGGGATATGGTGCATGGGGGGAAGATATCGAATTTGAGAATCGGGTTTTCGAAGGTTGCCAACTGAATATCTGCCTCTGACGCCATAATGGGGCACATCTCGGGGACGGCGCCTTCTGCGAGGGTCGCCATGGTGGCTCTGCCGGTGAACAGCGGGTCCCCTTCGGGATCCGCCCGGCACCCTTCTGGTGTGCTGATGATGTTGTGAAGGAAGCCGGTTCTTGAGCCACTCACGACAAAGGTCTCCCGGGGGCGGATTTCGAAACGCACGGGGAGGGGAAAACAGCCCGGGGTAGGGGCTGGAACCGTTTCGATCCCTTCCACTGTAACCCACTCTCCTTTGCCGGCTTCCAGGACGATGGAGTCTTCATTGACTTCTTTGATGAGGTAGCTGTATTCCTCGTTGGCTTTGAACGCATCGCAACCGGTGTTCCGGTCGAGTTTGATGCTGAACCAGTCTCCTGGGAGAACTCCCAGGGAGCACAGGTTGCCTCCTTCGATGGTGACATGCGTGGGAGATGTAATTGTGGCCCACAGGTCGTCGGTTCCGGGGAGGTCTCCTTCGTATTCCACCCACCAGGTTTCGTTTCGATGGGTTCGAAGGTCGTCAGTGAACTCGATTCCGTAGTAGCGGCGCTTGTCCGAGTCGGGACTGATTTTTTCTACGAGGAGGGGGCCGAGGTTGGGATATCCGGGAGGGGCGGAGTATCCGATTTGGATGTCTTCGTCCCCGAGGAAT
>CALFHQ010000696.1 GCA_937876385.1 uncultured Pseudomonadota bacterium | reverse complement strand
AGTACCCGTGTGCAGGGTGGCCCGCCGGCTAGCGTAAGCTGCGTGGTGGTTCGCCTTGGCGGATCCCTTAAGCCACCTGAGCACCCCGGATAGCGGCTTGAACGCTGCTTGACGTTCCGCTGGCGCACTCCGCAAACCCTTGCAGTGCGGATGGCTCGGCTAATTACAGCACTTGACGGGAGACTACTCCCAAAACAACTCTCCTACCTGTCAACCAGCCGGTCACAGAGAACCTCCTCTCTCTGCCACGATTACACAGAAGGGGTCTGCGGATAGGCTTGAGGCTTTAGACTGGAGGCCGGAGGGGTGTGAGCTTGGACGTGTCAGCTTGTACCGTTGCCACCCACTATCGGCTGCGTGGACGCAGCCACTTCCTCCCCCGGTGGAGGAAGAAAGAGGAATGGGATGTTGGAGTGGGTATTTCGAATTTGGGTGGGGCGTCGGTACTGGACCCGAGGCATCTGAGACGTTGGTTTTGCTTGGTACCCAAGGCCACTTAACACCAAAATCCGAACCCATCCTCATCCGTCAAACTCCATTCTTCTAAACAGGATCTTGTTGATTCACAATCAAACAGGGTCAGCTTGGGCAGTGAGCGCCCCGGAGGCAAGGAAGTCGTTGCAGATGGCGGCGGAGGCGTACATCTGGTACTTCGAGTAAGCCATGAGCCGACTGGCGCAGCGTATGGGGATGATCGCTCGTCAAGATGACCCTGTTTAGTAGATGTCGTAGTATGACCACCCATGGCTGCCTATGATGGAGGAGCTGCCGAACCCACCTTCGCCATCTCCCTCGTAGAGGTGGATTTCGCCCGAATCGGTCTTTCCCACCAGGTCTGGATTCTGGTCGCCGTTGAAGTCGCCGGCGATGAGCTTTACGAAGCCCCCCCAGCCCGTGCCGATCTCCACGGGCTCACCCTGGAACCCGGAGGTGTCGCCGCCACGGTAGAGCCAGAGCTTATCCGTCGTGTTGTTGCGGACGATGAGGTCTGCATCCCCGTCTCCGTCGAAGTCCCCGGGACCGACGAACAGGCCGTAGTCGTCCCACCCTTGGCCGATCTTGACTGCTTCATCCAGGCCGCTGTCGCCGTTGTTCGGATAGAGATAGAGTTTGCCGTCCTTTCTCCCGATGATGTCCTGGTCACCGTCGTGATCCCAGTCGCCGGCGGCGATCACCACGTCGGTCCCTTCCACGTTGCCTACCACCGACGATGCTTTCCATCCGTTGGACGCGTTTCGAGGAAACAAGCGGAGGTCGTCGCCACTCCTGGCGAGCACATCGTTGATGCCGTCACCATCGAAGTCAAAGCGCATGAGCTGGCTGTATGAGCCCCACCCATGCCCGATCTGGTAGGAAGCCGCCAGCCCACCTGTGCCGTTCCCCGGATAGATTCGGAGGTCATGTGACGAGGTGTTCAGGGCGACTAGATCCGCCTTCCCGTCGCGGGTGAGATCGCCGAGCCATCCGTCAAGGGAAGGCTTTTCTCCCTTGCATTTGTTCGGGTGTGCGAATTCGAAATCGCAAGCGCA
Organism: uncultured Pseudomonadota bacterium; assembly: GCA_937876385.1. Classification (GTDB taxonomy): domain Bacteria; phylum Myxococcota_A; class UBA9042; order CAIXZC01; family CAIXZC01; genus CALFHQ01. The sequence continues at coordinate 3,689 of CALFHQ010000696.1, read as the reverse complement.
CTTGGAGTTGTTGCTGTAGTCCTGCCAACTCGTGGCCTCCACCTGCGCCATTTGCGCCAACCCGTCTACGACTCTTGCGATGACGAATTCCGCTACAAGCTTTGACCCCTCAGTCAGAAGAGTCTCGCTCTCCTCATCCGCTACCTGAAAATATTTCTTGAGGTGATCGGCGGCGCTACTGATGCAGTACCCGGCAATCTTCTTTTTCGTCAGATCGTCTGCAATCTTCACCGCCCAGTCCGCCCCCTGAGTGATGACGACAACCATAAGCGAGCTCTCTCCGAGCAACACTTGCGCTACCCCTTTGAGAATGTATGCGACGGCAGTAATTGCGCTCTGTTCGGCGGCCCTGCTGCTGTCCTGCCACCAGTGGATATTCCAGTAGTCTCCGACCTGGTTGTGTATTCCCCATTCGGTCAGACAGATACGGATTCCCCTTCCAAAGCGCGAGGTACAAAACTGGCCCCAGAAGTCATTCGTGCATGACATGCTGTCGAGGAAGTACGGGACCTGTCCGGTCTCGTCGCCCATGGCAACGTAGGGGGTCTCGATCACGAAGTCCTCATGGGACGTCCGCTCGCTGGAGCCTTCCCAGGGGCGGACCGTAATTGCTCCGGATGGCGTGTTGCACGCCAGGTGTTCTCCATCAATCAGGAAGCTGTTCCCGGCTTCGTCGTGGAGGCAGACGATGCCCGGATCCATAGAAGAATCGGAGTCATCGACATTGACATCGTAGGCTTGCTCAAGGAAGGTCGGCGCCACTTCTCCGTTCAGGTGCGCCGTCGAGAGCCGCGGGTGTATGAGTCCGGGGCCGGCCAGCCAACCGTCCACCTCCCTCGCACAGTCGGGATTGACCTCTGCCTTAGCGACCTCGGCCACCACGTGAAGGGTCGACTGCGCAAACTCATGATCCGGCCGAAGGGTGATCCCGAAGTCCGAATCTGGGAAGGAACGATCGACATTCTCGAGGAAGTGCTTGATTAGACCCATGTCATGGGACGCAGCGGCCACCTCTCCCAAGGAAACGTAATCAGTCGGGCTCCAGAGACGACCGTGCGCCTCGCTAAGGTCCTCGATATAGAAGTGCGCAACGATATGTACATAATAGCGCCAGGTCGCATCCTCAGCGGGGACATAGGTCAAGCCGGACCTTTCCGCATACTCCTGCGCAAGATCGTTTGTGGCGAGCAGCTCGTCACAGGAAGGAAAGGGCGACTTCGGCGCAGAAACCGCGAAGGCCGGCAGTTTGGCCAGGACGGTGATCATTGAATAGGCGGTCTCCCGCTCGCCATCACCATCTGCGTCGTGCTTCACCCCGTCGTGCACAGAGACGCTCTGTATCTCCAGACCGGAGATGTCCAGGGCCTCGCTCAGATCCATATCGGCAAAGTAAGGACTCTTTTTGACCGCGCCAGCAAAGCTCTCAGCCATTTGGGAGCTTCCAACGAACCCCTCGAAGTATTCGATGAGGCGTTGGCGCGCGCCAGCCACGAAGTCCTTGCCGAACTTCGCCTCCATTCCCTCCTCGTCGAGCCCGAAGGACCAGTTCGTGCCCTTTTCGTCGAAGCCGGTATCCGCCGTGTAGTGCCCAAGTTGGTGCTTCTCGGGGTCATAGTCAGCAGAGGGAGTCAAAGAGAAGTGCCGAGCGCTGGTGAAGGTCACATCGAAATCCGTGGAGGGGTCCGGGAGGATACTCTCGTACTCGGTGCTAGCGAAGGTAGCCATGCCCGTCTTGTCTTGGGCCTCGTTTGGGGTGTCATGCTCACCCGATTCGGCGCATCCGCCTAACATCGCGACAACCATAATGAACAGGAACCGGAACGACAGCAACTTCGGCATGACAACGTCTCCGAGCTAAAGGGTAGGAAAACCATGATGGCTGCCCATCTTGGCTTTCCAGCTTGATGTTCGTCAACCAGAATATTCGCCTTCTGCAGTCCACGAATGAACACCGATTGTCCAGACAGGAGGAAGGATTACTATGACCAGAAACCGTCCGTGCTCTTCCAGGAACTCCCATAGAAGCGCGCACTACGTACCCGGCGCCTTCCCCCCCTCGATTCTCTAGAGGCGAATCTCATCTGTCCAGATTTCAGGGCAACCTCACAATCTCACTTGTCTGAGCTGTCCACCAAGATAGTGTTGGCTCTGCCATAATGATTCGGACTTGCACAGGTGAAGTCATCGGTGTTGACAGAGGAAGCGGCGTGGCCGAGACTAGTCTTTGAACGCGACAACCTTGAGGCAGATAGTTTATGAGCCAGGACCACCCCAACGACCCGCTGCATGGGATCACCCTTGAACATATCTTGACTCAACTTGTGGCGCACCTGGGATGGAAGAAGTTGGGGGAGTTGATCCGTATCCGGTGTTTCATCAACGACCCGTCCATCAAGTCCAGTTTGAAGTTCCTGAGAAGGACGCCCTGGGCCCGCACAAAGGTGGAGGCTCTCTACTTGCGAACGAGGACTGGGATGCTGTAGTGGCCTGTTTGTTTGGTGATGGTTCTTTGTTGATGGGTATTTCGAGGTTGGTAAAGGACGTGTCTGCTACGGTCCCGCCCCCCGTGATCCGCAAAAAATAGAACGCCCGCTATTCTCCTTGCCCTGAACCGATTCCGACGGCAGGCTTTTTTACATGGAAATCTTGCCCGTTATCCTGATTGTCCAGGCTGTGACCACCATCCTTCTCATCCGGTCACGACGTACTTTGTTGCTCAGCAACCTCGCCCTTCGCCAACCCTTCGACTGGCTCAGGACAGGCAGCTGGCTGTCTACAAGAGGCGACAGGAACGAGCGTTGCGAGGATCGGATTCGACGAGGGGGAGGTTGGTGACGACGCTTTCGGAGCCGTTGACGCCGACGGTGACTTCGCCGAAGTCTTTGGAGGAGGTGGGGTGACATTGGTGCTAGCATTTTGGCAGAGGAAGCACCGGCGCCGCCTGCGACAATCGCCCTGCTCTGCCTTGGTCTCCAGCAGGGGTTCAATACGGGACGCACAAGGAGCACAAACCGTTTCTGCGCAACGCCTCTTTGTGCTATGACAAGTGAGAGAATCCCGAAGTTGGAGGCCCCGTGATGAGGAAGGACTTGGCAACCCCATGGAAGGCAGCGCCGTCGGTGCTGGCAATCCTGGCAGGTTCCAGTAGGTTGCAAGCGAGTTTCGAATGACTGGTGAAACCAAGCTCTGCCCCTTCTGTAGAGAAGAAATCAAGATAGACGCTATTCGCTGCAGATACTGCCAGGCGATGCTGGATGGCAGCATGCCGGTGACGGGGTCCGGCTCGACACCGGGCCGCCAGGCTGGAGGCACCCCAGTCAGTGGTTCCGGAGGCTCCGTAGGCCAAGGAGGTATTCTGTCTGCCGGTGTGGTGGTGCAGAACTACGAAATCCAGAGGGTCCTGGGTCAAGGTGGGATGGGGGTGGTGTACGAGGCGGTGCACCAGTACACGCAGCAGCGGGTGGCCTTGAAGGCGGTGTGGCAGAATCTGATGGGGGAAGAGTCCACCCGTCGTCGGTTCCTGGAAGAAGGCCGGACAATGGCTGCGCTGGAGCATCCGCACATCGTGCCTCTGCTGAACTTCTTCGAGGAGGGGGGCACCTTCTACCTGGCGATGAAGTTTCTGGAAGGCAAGACGCTGGACGATACGTTGAAGGAGTCCTCAAATCAGGGAGGCAGCCTGGATGTGG
>CALFHQ010000695.1 GCA_937876385.1 uncultured Pseudomonadota bacterium | reverse complement strand
CGTAGGCCTCCACGACGGCCTCAGGATTCACCATCAGTTCGTTGAGTTGAACGGTAACTTCTCTGGTTTCGCACCATTCTGGGTCGAGGAAGTAGCCGCAGGTGTTGTAGCCGGCGCCCACGTCGAAGGTGCAGCGTCCCATCCACTTGTCGGAGAGGGGTTCGCAGTCCAGGTCCCAGGCACAGCATTGGGGTCTTAGAGGGTCCGGTTGGCTGGAGCAGATGCCCGAGTTTCCGCTGAGCTCGCACACTCCGATTTCACACGGTGAGGCCGGAATGCACTCAGAGTCCTCAACGCAGCAATCCACGGAGAAGCTGATAGGGCCATGGCGGCACTGGTTTGCTATGCATCGGTCCTGGGTGCAAGGATTCTGGTCGTCGCATTGAGAATCCGCCGCGCAGCACCCTTCGATTGGTGTCTGTGTGCAACTGCAAGCGGCGGTGTTGCAGGAGTCTTGAGTGCAAGGATTCTGGTCATCGCAGTCCGAGTCGAGGTAGCAGGAGTTGGCAACGGGGTAGTTGACGCAAAGTCCCTCCTGGCAGATGTCGAGGCTGCACGGGTTGCCGTCTTCGCATTCGGTGTCCTCGATGCATTCCGCACATTGGGGCAGCCCGTCTCCGGTGACGTCTGCACAGTAGGGGGTGAGGAAGGGACAGTCGAAGAGGTTGTTGCAGCAGTCGAGCTCCACCCCCCATCGGCAGGAGCTCTCCCCAAAGCCGGTTGCGATGCACTCTCCAAAGGAACACGGGTTGCCATCGAGGCAGTCACCATCGACCAGGCAATCGGGTGTGATTCGAACGTGTGTGGAGGCTTGAGCGGACTCGTGGGCCAGTGGAGAGCCGTTTTCATAGAGGACGGCAGACAGGGTATGAACCCCCATGGGAACGTCGTTGAAGGTGAAGGGGAAGGTGCTTCCCTGCTCCCCGGCATAGACTCCGTCGAGATAGAACTGGAGCTTTCTGGATGGGGCTGGGAAGGGGGACCAGTGGTTCACGGCGAAGGTCAGGGTGACGGGGGTCGTTGGGGAATCTTGTGGAATATAGAGGTAGTTGGACGGCGCCAGGATCTTGACCTCTGGCGACTCATCCAGGGCCAGCGATGCCGTCTCCAGAGGTTCGGGCCCCGGATCGCAGGCCAATCCCACGAGGAGTACCCAGAGGAACCAGATTGTGCGGAACCTGCCTCGGTCCACGAAACCGCCTCCGAAAGGGGGGAAAAGGGTTAGCGACTCTGCGGCTCAATGGTATCGACTCTTCCGGCAGGGGGCAAGGGCATGAAGGTGTGGTTCAGGCTTTGAGCCTATCTGGAACGGACCGCAGAAGTTCGGGCCATCGCACGCTCCACTCACTGGGGAGAGGTGCTCTGACGCAGAGGGTGGCACCGCCCACTGGATGGGGAAATCGGATGACGCAGGCGTGGAGCGCGATGAAGTGCCCCAGGGTGTTTCGGGAGCCGTATTTCACGTCGCCTACGATGGGGGTGCCCATGGAAGCAGCGGTGACTCGCAGTTGGTGGGAGCGCCCTGTGAGCGGGGCCATGGCGACAAGCGTGAGGCCTCCGGCGCTGTGCAGGGGTTGGACCAGGGTGACGGCTTCCTTGAAGCCTTGTGCGGCCGTGGTGCGAACGTCTACCTTGTTGGACTGTCGGTTCTTTGAGAGCCACAGTCGGACTCTGGTGGGGCTTTCGAGGGTTCCTTCGACGATGGCGAGGTAGCTCTTGTGGACGGTCTTTTCAAGGAATAGACGGTGGAGGCGTTTGGCCGCTTTGGAGGTGCACGCCATGACCAGCGTCCCCGAAACGGGTCGATCCAGGCGGTGAGCAGGGGCGATGAATGGATTTCCCCCCTCCTTGCCTGCCTCTCGCCGTTGGGCACCTAAGAACGCAGCGCCCCAGGTGGCTGCGGCTGTGTCCCCCGTCTTGTCACCCTGGGACAGGAGTCCGGCGGGTTTGGAGATGATCAGGAGGTGCCGGTCCTGATGAAGCACCGTGGGTTGTGTGGGGTCTGTTCTGGTTTCGTTCATGGTCAAAAGTGGAAGATGAGTCCTCCGTTGAAGTGGAAGGCCCGCAGTCCGGAGCCGGAGGACAGGGTTTCCTTGTACTTGAACTGCCCGAAGAAGGCGATGTTCGAGATAATCTTCAGTTCGATGCCGGCAGCGAGACCGAGGTGACCGTATCGGTCGGAGCCGGAGTTGGTGATTCCCGGCACCAACGCCCCAAAGAATGTGATTCCTTTGAGGGGGATCATGAACTTGAACGAAATGACCAGGTCGGTGTAGTTGGAGCGTCCGACTTTGTAGAGTTCGGCTCCTGGGGAGATGTGAAAGGTGTAGACGAGGGGAAGGTCCACGAAGAATCCGAAGTTGTGGGACCCATCGTCGTCGTTGCTGGAGTTTCTGGAATCCGGGAGGACGAATCCCGAGAAGAGTGCCAGGCCTGGCGAGTCTGCTTTGGCCTGGCGGGAGAAGAAGGATGTGCACAGGAGAACAGCCACTGTTGCAGCGAGGGTGAAGAGCATGGGCCTTCGGGTTGTCTCTCGTTTGATGGGGCGTTCGGGGGTGTTTCTCATGAGTCCTCCTGGGCGCATTTGGCGTCCGGATTCATGGTACAGCCGCAGTGGATAGGCGGCAAATATTGCTCAGTCCCTGATTTGCTTTGCGAACGCACCGGTTACTGGTAGAATCCGCAACGCCCCAACGGTCAGGACCATATGTGGGCCCCATCGGGGTTTGCGGGAGAAAGCAATTTGGATACCGTTTGCGTCATCGGATTGGGATATGTGGGATTGCCTTTGCTCATCGAGTCGGCAGCATCGGGTTACGATGCCATCGGGGTGGACCTGGCTCCTGATCGGGTGGATTACATCAACCGGAAGAAGAGCCCCATTCCCGAGTTTGCCGACGAGCGCCTCTTCGAGATGGTGGACCGCGGAAACTTGACGGCGACGTGCAATTTCGGAGCGTTGTCTGCGGCTCGGGTGGTGATTGTGTGTGTGCCGACCCCCCTGGGCAAGACGAAGGAGCCGGATGTCACCTCGGTGATTCTGGTTCTGGAGGAGATTCGTCGCTATTTGAAACCGGGGCAGGTGGTTGTCATCGAGAGCACTACCTATCCAGGCTTCACCCGGGAAGTGGCGCTGCCAATACTCGAGAAAACCGGGATGCGAGTGGGGCATGATTTCTTTCTGGGCTTCTCGCCGGAGCGAATCGACCCGGGGAATCCGATTTGGGGGTTGAAGAACACGCCGAAGGTAGTGGCTGGGGTGACTCCGGCATGTGGAAGAGAGGTAGAAGCATTCTATCGAACCATCGTGGAGCAGGTGCACCGTGTTTCTTCCACGGACACAGCAGAGTTGGTGAAGCTGTTCGAGAACACCTTTCGGGCTGTGAACATTGCCTTGGCAAACGAGGTAGCGTTGATGAGCAACCGACTGCAGGTGGACACCTTCGAGGTCATTGAAGCGGCGGCGACCAAGCCGTTCGGTTTCATGCCTTTCTATCCTGGACCGGGCTTAGGTGGGCACTGCATTCCTGTGGACCCGCTGTATCTGTCCTGGAAGATGAAGACTTTGAACTACTCGGTGAAGTTCATCGAGTTGGCGGATGCTTTGAACTCGTCCATGCCCGACTTCGTTGTTTCGAGGGCTCAGGATGTGTTGAACGATCACAACCGCTGCATGCGGGGCACGAAGGTGTTGGTGGTTGGGGTGAGCTACAAGCGAGACGTGAGTGATGTTCGAGAGACCCCGGCGGAGCGAATTCTGGAGCTCCTGGCCGAGAAGGGTGCGGACGTTCGATACCACGACCCTTATGTCCCGGAGTTCGATTTTCCGGGAGGCTCGTTGACCAGCATGGAGTTGGTGGAAGCGTTGAAGACCAGCGAGTTGGTGCTCATTGTGACTGACCACAAGTCCATCGATTATGAAGCGATATGTGCCTCCGGGGTGCCTGTATTTGACACCCGGGGGGTCACTCGACGATTGGGACTGTGCCGAGACAGCGTGACGGTGATATAGCGAATGAAGCTTTTGCTTAAATGGTTGGTCAGTATTTTGATAGCGGGGCTGTTTGTTTGGTTGTCTTCCAGGCACTGGCCCATGGACCATCTCCTGTGTGATTCCGTTGCCCTCGATGGAGACGCTGTGAGTTGCCTGGCTGGACCGGGAGCCTCGGTGCAGTGGCAGGTTCATCTGGGATGGTTGTTGGCGGGTTTTGCCGTGCTGTCTTTGGTGCACTTTCTTCGAGTTCTTCGTTGGGTGCCGCTGATGCGAGCGATGGGAGACTTCGATTTCTGGACCTTGAATCGAGTGGGAGCGGTGTCGTTCATGTGTGTCTTCATCTTCCCGCTGCGGTTGGGAGAGTTTGTGCGTCCGTATTTAGCCAGCCGTGAAGGGAAGATTCGAAAGAGCGCTGTTTTCGGGACTATTGCGGTGGAACGGGTGATGGACGGGATGATGATGGCGCTGTTGCTGAGCGGCGTGCTTGCCGTTCTCCCCAGCGACGATGCTGCAACATTTTACAGCCTGCGAGCGGGGGCGTTGGTCGCCCTGGCAGTTTTCAGCTCGGCCATGGCGATGCTGATGCTGGCGTATTGGCGACGGGACCTGGCGGTTCGGGTTGTCCACGCAGTGTTTGGACTGGTTTCGCATCGCATAGCAGACAAGGTTGCGGCGATGATTGACGCCTTTATTGGTGGCATGCGGGCGATGCCCAGTCGAACCAACGGGCTGCAGTTTCTGGTCGCAACGATGCTGTACTGGGGTGTCAACGGTTTCTCCTACTTCTTTGTGATGAAAGCCTTCGGGTTGGACCAGTGGGTGGACCTTGCCGGGGCTTATGCGATGATGTCGGCTGTGGCCGTGGGGATGATGATCCCCAACTCTCCGGCCAACGTGGGGTCTTTCTGGTATTTCCTGCTTCTTCCAGCGACGTTGTACGGCGTTCCTCAGGACACCGGCACTGCCATGGCCTTTGCGCTCTTTATCTGGGCCTTGATGCTGCTGCAATACGCCCTCTTTTCGGGATATTTCCTGCTTTCCGGGAAGGTATCCATTGGGGCTTTGTGGTCTACACAAAAGGATCACCTTCCAGAGGCCTGATATAGCAGGGAACCCCTTGAAAAACTTGCTTATCACGGTCGATTATGGTTTTCTGATCTTGCCGTTCAGGACTGGCGGTGTGGTGTCTTCTCGGAGGGAATCGATGAATCGAAGATGGATTTT
>CALFHQ010000694.1 GCA_937876385.1 uncultured Pseudomonadota bacterium | reverse complement strand
TGGCTGGGATTGGGTCATTATCGCTGCTGCTTTGGGCACTGGTGCGATGCTCATTCCGACCCTGCTGTTCTTCAAGGAGCCGCCCAAAGGAGACGAAGAGGAGGAGGGCGCCGAGGAAGAGAAGCCGGGGCTGTTGCAGACTTTGGCCAACGCCTTTGAGATCATTTACAGCCCCTTTGTTCTGTTGTTCGAGATGATTGTCCGGGGGCCCCTGGGCAAGGGGTTGTTCCTCGTGCTGTTGGTGGGACTTCTGGGTTTTGGGGGGTATCAGTATTGGACTCCACAGCCTCGAAGCATCATCTTGACTCAGACTCTCCAGGAGGTTTCCGGGAAGCAGTTTGTGGTGCGGGTGAAGCGAAACCTCTGCAAGTCAGAGGTCGCCAAGTGGGAGGATGGGGAGGAGGGGAAGCGTCCGGTGCTGATGGTGTATCGCCCGGGGGATGTTCCGCAGGTTTCGGTAGAGCTTGCCGCCACACTGGCGGAGCACGGCTATCCGGTTGCCCCCGAGGTTCTCGTGGGTTGGGTGAAAGAGTCAGCAGTGGTGAACATTCTGGACGTGGTGGTTGTGGGGTTGACGAGCCCTCCCATTCGCTTAGACGAGGTGAACCCGGAGACCCATCGATGGCGCATGGAGTTCGTTGATCCTGGGACCTTCACGGGGTACGAGGGGGAGGCGCTGGAGATGCTCGCCGGGGCCAATCGGCATCTCGCCAGCTTGGAAGCGGAGGATCTCACGGGGCGTCTTGATGATTCCGCTGCCAAACCGTTCCTGGTGCTCTTTGTGGCGTTGCTGATGGTGGCGGCCTTGTTGATTCGCAAATTGAACCCGAAGTTCCTAGCGGCTCCCACTCGAGGAGCCCGTGGAGTTTGGTTGTTTGTGACTTTGGCGGTGTTGGAGGGGATTGTCTGGCTGGTCCCCGACTTGTCTCTCTTTTCCCGGATCCTGACCGGGGTCATTGCGGTGACGCTGTTGTCTCTGTACGCCATCGATTTCCGGGAGGTGAAGCGCTTCCACGACCACTTCCGATTCCTGGTGATGATCTTCATTTATGCGGGGTTCTGGGTCCTCTACTTTCAGATGTTTGATTCGGTTTTGTGGTATGTGCAGGGGTATGTCGATGCGGCAAGCCTCAACGACGCCGTGAACGGGCTGTTCTCGTCCATTGGAGTTGGGTTGGATTGGCGATTTGACGTGGAGCACGTCACCGTCATCAATGCCGGCACGATCATCCTGCTTCAGCTATTCATTTCCAACATCGTCAAGGACACTCGGGCTCTCCCCACGATGATTGTGGGGATCTCCATGGGCACCATCGGGATGGCTATTCTCGCCATTTCGACGAGCATCTGGGTGTTCATAGCGGGGACGATCATATTCTCGGTTGGAGAGATGACGGCGCACCCCAAATTCATCTCCTACGTTGGCCAGACGGCTCCTCGGTCTCGGGTTGCGATGTACATGGGCTACTTGTTCCTGTACGGCGTTATTGGGAGCTCCATCGGTGGCGTGCTGGGGGCAAATTTGTATGTGAAGTACGTTGATGAGATGAATGAACCTCAGACGTTGTGGTTGATCTTCACTGGGATTGGAGTGGCAACCATTGTCGGTCTCTTGCTGTTCAACCGATTTGCTGCCCAGAAGAAGTGATGACTTTCTTGATGGTCGGTGGAGTTTCACTGGACTGATTTCGGGTTCCACTTTAATGTTGTCGGCGTTGCGGGCATTGTGAAGTCGGTTCAGCTTCCTTGTACCGTTCCGCTCTTTCTCGAATCCGTTGGGGGCTTTGGTGTTCTGTTCCCGAATTTCGACACTGATGTGGGTGAGTTTGATGTTGGCCGGGTTCTCTTGTGCCGGCCAGGACCCTTTTCGGGTTGTGGATTCCCGAAACGGTGCGGCTTCCCGTAGTGTGGCGCCCCAGAAGTCCTCTGGCGAGTCGTCTACTGCGGCCCGAGGACAAGCATCGCCCCGGAAAGGTCCCTCCAATCCTGAAGAGGGTCCCCCCATGTCTTTGGCCGAGTGTGTTCGCTTTGCCCTGGAGAACAACCCGTCCACCCGTGCTGCCTGGATGGCGGCCCAAGCGGCCGCCTCCAATGTGGGTGTGAAGAAGAGTGCTTTCTATCCTACGGTGACCGTGGGGGGGAGCACCTCGGTGTCGGATTCCGGGAATCTGGACCGTCGTGAGAATGCGGTGGGGTGGGGAGTTACCGGGCGATTCAGTGTGGGTTACCTGCTCTTTGACGGGGGTTCCCGGGAGGGGCAACTGGAGGGGGCTCAAGCAGATTTGAGGGCCGCTGATTTTCGTCATCAGACCACCCTCATCGAGGTGGCATTTTCGGTTCAGGAAGCGTGGTACGTGCTTCAAGGGGCGTTGTGGTACCAGGACACGGTGGTGGATCTGGTGGGGCAGGCGGAGACGCAGCTTCGTCTGGCGAGCGCTCGGTACGAGGTGGGGGTTGCCCGAAAGTACGATGTCGTTCAGGCGGAAGCCCGGTTAGCGGAGGCGCGTCGACTGGAGGTTGTTGCCCAGAGCCAGATTCGCCAGGCACAAGGGCAACTGGCGAGGGTGATGGGATTGGATGCTCGAACCCATGTTCCGGTGATGAAGCGTTCCGAGGGAGATTTTCAGCCTTCAGTGGGGGACATCGACGGGTTTATGGAGAGGGCCCTATCGCTGCGCCCGGAGATTGGGGAAGCGAAGGCTCGAGTGGAGCGCGCATTGGCAGATGCGAAGGTGGCCGATTCGGGGCGCTATCCATCTATTTCCGTGGATGGGACCCTGGCGGGCAGCTACGACACCCGGTCCGATTTTTCGGTGCCTTGGAGTGTGGGAGTGGGGATTTCGATGCCTCTGTTCCAGGGGTACAAGGTGACCTACGACCGGCGTCGCACGGAATTCGCTGAGAAGCAGGCACGAGAGGAGCTGAAGAACCAGGTGGATCAGGTTCTTTTCGAGGTATGGGCCGCTCATGTGCAGGTGGGGGATTCCTTTGCGAGCATTGAGGCGACGCAGAAGGTTGTGGAGGCGGCGGAGGCGAGCGTGACGTTGGCCGAGGAGAATTACAAGCAGGGTCTGGGCACCATTGTCGAGGTGTTTACGGCGCAAGCCGAGTTGGCCAGTGCGAAGTTGAATCTGGTGCAGTCAAAGCTTGATTGGTTTCTGGCCGTGGCGAGATTGGAGCGTGCTGTGGGCGCTGCGGTGAGCGGCGTAGCGAATCGGGAGGTTCCATGAGGAAGTGGTTGAAACGATTGGTAGTACTGGGAATCCTCGCAGGGCTCTCTTACGGCGCCTGGATGTACTTTGGGAAGAAGGAAGAGAAGAAGCCGGTGGAGCTCCGGCAGATGGAGGCCACGGTTGAGCCCCACGATTTCACCGCCTCGGTTCTGGCAACCGGGACAGTGAAGACGATGGTTGGAGCGCAGGTCAACGTCGGTGCTCGCGTTTCCGGGAAAGTGAAGAAGCTGAATGTGAACATCGGCGACGAGGTGAAGAGGGGGGAAGTCATCGCCGAGATTGAGCATGACGACTTGGATACCAACGTGAAGCAGCGTCAGGCGGAGCTGGCGTTGGTGCAAGTTCAGGTGGAGTCCATGTCGGCGAAGGCCGAGGCACAGAAGGCGCAGCTTGAGCGAATCGTTTCCCAGCGAGAGTTGGAGGTTGCGACGGCAAAGAGGCGTGTCCAGGCGTTGGCAGCGGAGGGTCAGGCGTCCATTGAATTGTACGAGTCTCAGATTCGAGAGAGCCGGGCCTCTCGGGACTATGCTTCCAAGGATGTGGCCCGAATGGAGAAGTTGTTCAAGGGGGGCTTCCTTCCCGAGCAGACGTTGGACAAGTCGAAAACGGAGTTGGCAACGAGTCGGTCACGGCTCGAGTCGGCCCGAAAGCAGTTGGAATTGACCCGCACCAAAATGGAAGAGGATCTGGCCCTCCAGGAGAGCGCCATTTTGAGCGCCGAGGCAGTGTTGGCCACGGCGAGGCAGGAACTGGATACGTTGGCGAAGACCACTGAGGCGGACATTGCGGTTCTGGAAGCCGGGCTTCCGAAGTTGGAGTCGTTGTTACAGGAGACTCGAATCAAGCTCTCTTATGCGACGGTAACGGCCCCCATCGACGGCATCATCGGAACGGTGAGCACGCAGGAAGGGGAGACGGTTGCGGCGGGATTCAATGCGCCGACCTTTGTGACGGTGGTGAATTTGACGCAACTGCAAGTGGATGCCTATGTGGACGAGGTGGACATCGGCAAGATCAAGGTTGGGCAACCCGCTTCGTTCACCGTGGATGCCTTTCCCGACGAGGAATTCAAGGGGAAAGTAACGGCCATCTACCCCACCGCCATCATTCAGGACAATGTGGTTTACTACGACGTCGTGGTGGCCATCGAGCCTGGGTTCGAGGGGCGCCTGCGACCGGAGATGACGGCCAATATCACCATCGTGACAACGGAGAAGCGGGGGGTTCCCGCAATTCCCACGAAGGCCATGCAGCGCAAAGCAGGGGCTTACGTGGTGGCGGTGAAGACCGAGGAGGGCATTGACCCTCGAGAAGTGAAGGCGGGGATGGACGACGGCACGATGCTGGAGATTGTGTCGGGGGTGAAGATGGGAGAGCGTGTGGTGTACGAAGTTGAGGTTGAATCCCAGGGCGATGGCGACCCGGAAGGAGAGAAGAAATGATCCGTCTGGAAGGGATCGAGAAGACCTATCGTTCGGGGGATTTGGAGACTCCGGTCTTGAAGAACATCAACCTGCACATCAGCCGTGGGGAGTATGTCGCATTGATGGGAAGTTCGGGCACTGGGAAGTCAACGCTGATGAACATTCTGGGGTGCTTGGATGTGCCCACCAAAGGGCGCTACGAGCTGGATGGTGTGGATGTCGTGAAGCTGACGGACTCCGAACTGTCTCTGGTTCGAAATGAGAAGATCGGCTTTGTCTTCCAGCAGTTTCACCTTCTCCCAAAGTCTGATGCGTTGACCAACGTCCTTCTTCCGTTGGTGTATGCAGATTCGTATCCCCCCAACGCCAAAAAGCGGGCCGAGTCTCTGCTGACTCTGGTCGGACTTCGGGAGCGCATGCACTACCGCCCCGGTCAACTTTCGGGAGGGCAGCGGCAGCGAGTGGCGATTGCTCGGGCGCTAATCAACGACCCACGAATCATCTTGGCCGATGAGCCTACTGGGAACCTCGACAAGACGAGTACGGTGGAGATTATGGAGTTGTTCGACAAGCTCCACGGGCAGGGGCACACGGTTATCATGGTGACCCACGACGAAGAGACGGCGAAGAGGGCGCATCGGGTGGTGGAAATGTCGGATGGGCAGTTGGTCTCAGATCGCAGTCGAGAAGAGCTGGATACGGAGGGCAAATGAGAACCCTTCGATTGACCCTGGAGGGATTTAGAGCGTTGGCTCGCAACCCGCTGCGCTCTCTGTTCATGATGGCTGGGACGGTGTTGGGAATTGCGTCTCTGACTGTCGTGATGGCGATGAACGAGGGGGTGAACCAGCAGTGGAACGAGCGCATGTCCTGGTTTGGTACGGATATCATTCGGGTGCGTTCGGGTGGGGGACGGATGCGGGGCCCCGGTTCCGGGGGAACCACCATGACGTTGGAAGACGCTCGAGCCATTGCCCTTGAGATTGAGGGGTTCAAGACGGTGGCCCCCTTTGTGCGCATTGGCGATGCGAGCACGCGGTACAAGAGCGCCTCGTCAACCACCATGGGAATTGGCGTCACGGAGGAGATGTTCCAGGCGTCGGACAATCAGCTGGATCGAGGCCGCATCTTCACCATCAGCGAACAGGAGGAGATGGCTCGTGTCGCTGTAATCGGTACCACAGTGGAGAATGACCTGTTTGCAGGCGAAGATCCTTTGGGCAAGCGGTTCTCCATGAACAACGTTACTTTTACGGTGGTGGGGGTTCTCAAGGACCGTGGAGCCGGCCATCACGGCCACGACTTCAACGATCGGGTGATGATCCCTTTGACCACGGCGATGAAGCGGGTTTTTCGGGTGGATTACATCTCGGGAGTCAACGCAATCACTCGAGACGAGACCATTATCGACAAGCAAGCTGAAGAGATTCGGGAGTTGCTTCGAAAACGACACCAGATCACCCCGCCTGAAGAAGACGACTTCTTCGTCATGACGGCCAGCGGGATGATGGCGTTCCGAGACGAGGCCGAGGGGAAGCTGTCCCTCCTCCTTGGGGCTCTGGCTGGATTGTGCCTCCTGGTTGGGGGTGTGGTCTTGATGAACATCATGTTGGTTTCGGTGGGGGAGCGCACCCGGGAGATCGGGCTGCGTCGGGCGTTGGGCGGTTCGCAAGGAGACATCTTTCGGCAACTCCTGGCTGAGTCGGTGGTTGTCAATCTTCTGGGGATGGCTTTGGGGACGGGATTGGGGGTGCTCGTGTTTCTGGGTATTGGCCGCTTCCTTCCGGATGTGCCCATCGCCTTTTCGATTAAAGGATTGGGCATGGCCATCGCCTTTTCTGCTTTGGTCGGAGTGGGGTTCGGGACCCTCCCGGCGAGCCGTGCGGCTCGTTTGAAGCCGGTGGAGGCGTTGCGATGAAGATTGGCCGAAGTGTGGCCATGTCCGTGGCCATTCTGGCGGCCCATCCGCTGCGTACCCTGCTGAGTCTGCTGGGGGTGACGGTGGGTGTGGGGGTGATTGTGCTCATCGTCTCCATCGGGGACGGAATGCGTGAGGAGATCAAGGACATCTTCCGAACCATGGGAACGGATCTTGTAATCATTCGGGCAGGAGAGTTTCGAAGTTTCCACGGTCGAGCCCACCAGACCAGTCAGGTGGCAACCCTGAAGATAGATGATGCCGAGGCCATTCGAGAGGAGTGTCCCGGGTTGAAGGGGGTGGCACCGGCGTTCTCTCGCCCCAATACGCTGCGCCACGCTTCTCTGGCGACCATGACCTCAGTGGAGGCGGCAAATCCGGAGGGGCTGGCGGTGCGAAGCATCAAGGCGGCCAAAGGACGGGTTTACGACTGGAAAGAGGACCGAGCCAAACGTCGGGTGGTCGTTCTGGGAGCCACCGTAGAGAAGAACTTGTTCGAGCCCGGGGTGGACCCTTTGGGTCAGACCGTGAACATCGGGCGCCTTCCGTTTACGGTAATCGGGATCGCCGAGGAGAAGGGAACCGATGACAATGGGAACGACCTGGACGACATTGCCTATGTCCCTCTCGATACTGGATTGAAGCGATTGTTTCATGTGACCTACCTCCAGACCATCTACCTTCAGGGGGAGGATGAGACCGGATTGGTTCCTGTTGAGGAGTGTGCGGCGGCGGTTTTGCGCAAGCGGCACCGCCTGAAGGAAGGAGAGGACGACGATTTCACCATCCAGAATCAGGCGACCTTGCTGGAGACGTCGCTGGAGACCTCCGGCTCGACCACGGACCTGGTGGTTGGGGTTGCGGGGATCTCCCTTGTTGTTGCGGGAATCGGAATTCTGGCGGTGATGTTGATGTCTGTGAGAGAGCGTCGCTGGGAGATTGGACTGAGGCGAGCGGTGGGTGCTCGCCAACGAGACATTTTGTATCAGTTCCTCATGGAAGCCACCCTTCTTTCGGTGGCCGGAGGGGTGCTGGGTCTGGCGCTGGGATTTGTCGCCGTGGAGGTAACCAACAAGGAGGGATGGGCTCGTGCTGTCTTCTCCGAGCCGGCAGCACTGTATTCTACGGCGTTTTCCATCGTCGTCGGGGTGGTGTTTGGAATCTACCCCGCCGTCAAAGCCAGCAAGATGGAACCCATTGACGCCTTGCGAGCCGAATAACAAGCCATTGTCAACTGCCCCTTTTTGTGCCTACATTGAATAGAGCATCGAAATGAGTCACCGAGCACTCTGGGTTGTGGCGCCTGCGGTTTCTTTCAGGACAGCAGTTGGCTTGCCACCCAATGGAGGAAAATGATGAAAATGCAGTGTCGAGTCGCCGCAACCCTTCTTGCTTCCCTTACGGCCTTTGCTTTCGGGTGCGGTTCCGGAGATACCCCAGGTGTGTGCGGCGATGGCATTGTTCAGGGTGGAGAGGAGTGTGATGACGGGAATACTGACGACTCCGATGCCTGTCTGAGCACGTGCAAGTGGGCTCCTGAGCCTTCCGGTTGTGACGTTGTGGGCGGTGGGGACTGCGTTGTGCAAACCGACATGGAAGCAGAGGTGGACGGGGTCGGGGATGTGCAATCGGACCTGGAAGAAGAGGTGGACCTGATTGTGGATGCTAAGGTTGATCTCGGAGTCGATGTGGAAGTTGAATGGGATGTGGACGCCGACCTGGAAGGGGATGTGGATTCGGATGTGGATTCGGATGTGTGTGTGAATGACTGCGTGGTCGTCGAGTGTGGGGACGGCGTGGTTCAGGACGGAGAAGCCTGCGACGACGGGAATGACGACGATACGGACGGATGTGTGAATTGCCTCAATGCAACGTGCGGTGACGGTGCGGTGTGGGCGGGTCACGAAGCGTGCGACGACGGGAATGACGTGGACGAGGACAGTTGCACGAGTCAGTGCGCTTTGCCCACCTGCGGCGACGGGTTCATCCAGGAGGGGGAGGAGTGTGACGATGGCAATGAGGTGACAACGGACAACTGTGTCTCTTGTTTGGACGCCTTTTGCGGCGACGGACTTGTTCTGGACAATGTGGAGGCTTGCGACGACGGGAACCAGGATGAAACGGATGGCTGCGTCCTGTGCCAGGTGGCTTTCTGCGGGGACGGGTTTGTCCGGGCCGGGGAAGAAGAATGTGATGACGGCAACCAGGATGACACTGACGGCTGCACGTCGGCTTGCCAGGTTGCGTCTTGCGGTGATGGGTTCTTGCAGGATGGGGAAGAGTGCGACGACGCAAACGAGGACGATACGGACCTGTGCGTCGCTTGCCAGTGGGCAACCTGTGGCGACGGGGCCGTTCTGGCTGGGCAGGAGGCTTGCGACGACGGCAACGACATCTCCACCGACGGCTGCATTCAATGTGTCCTGGCCACCTGTGGAGATGGATATGTCTTTGAGGGGGAAGAGGGGTGCGACGACGCAAACGACATCTCCACCGACGGGTGCATCTCGTGTGTCCTCGCTCAGTGTGGTGACGGCATCGTCTGGGCGGGTCACGAGGCTTGTGACGACGGCAACGACATTCAAGAAGATCAGTGCAAATCCGATTGCACCCTCCCCGGGTGTGGCGACGGATTCCTCCAGGAAGGTGAGGAATGCGACGATGGCAACGGGATCACAACCGACGCTTGTGTCGGTTGCCTGAACGCCTTTTGCGGTGATGGTGCGGTGCGAGCGGGCTTGGAAGCTTGCGACGATGGCAATGACTCCACCACCGACTCGTGCGTGAACTGCGAGTTTGCGACCTGCGGCGACGGCTTCGTGCTGAGCGGCCAGGAAGGGTGCGACGACGGAAATGCCGACAACACAGATGATTGCGCCGATTGCCAGTTGGCGACTTGCGGCGATGGGTACGTGTGGAGTGGCCAGGAAGGGTGTGACGACGGAAACACCGACAGCACGGACGGTTGCGCCGAGTGCCAACCGGCGACCTGCGGCGACGGTTTTGTGTGGAACGGCGTGGAAGATTGCGACGACGCAAACATGGACAGCACGGATGGCTGCGTGGACTGTGCAGCGGCGACTTGCGGCGATGGGTTTGTGTGGAGTGGCCAGGAAGGGTGCGACGACGGAAACACCGACAGCACGGATGGTTGCGCCGAGTGCCAGTTGGCGACCTGCGGTGACGGGTTTGTGTGGGCAGGTCACGAGATCTGCGATGATGGCAACGATGTGGAGTCCGATTCGTGCATTTCCTGCCAGTTGGCTGCGTGTGGGGATGGAATTGTCTGGGAGGGGGTGGAGGAGTGCGACGACGCAAACATGACGGAGACGGACGGTTGCGTGGATTGCAAGGCAGCATTCTGCGGAGATGGTGTCGTGTGGGCGGGTCACGAAGGTTGCGATGATGGAAATACGGAGGTGACTGACGCATGCGCCGATTGCGAGCCGGCGACCTGCGGAGATGGATATGTCTGGTCTGGAGAGGAAGGGTGTGACGACGAAAACGAAGTCGACACCGACGCATGTGTCTCCTGCCAGACCGCCGCGTGCGGCGATGGCTTTGTGTGGGCGGGCGTGGAAGAGTGTGACGATCTGAACCTGGACAACACAGACGGCTGTCTGGAGTCTTGTGTCTTGTTTGATTGGTGTGCTCTGGTGGCCTTGGGGCAATTGACTCCGGAGCTGGCGTGCGCAACGGGTGGGGTCATCACCGACGGCTGGTGGACGTTCTCTGCGGGGGGATTCCTGATTGTCGACGGGGAGGCACCGGTTGTGACGGTGAACGGTGTGGAATCGACCTCGGTCGTACCCGAAGATTGCCAGTCGGTGGCTGACGGCATCGTTTCGGCTCAGCTTTGTCAGACACTGTCGTTTCAGGCTCCCGAGACGTTGTCTGCCGGGAACCATATGGTTGGGGTGGGATTTTCTGTCACCCAGAGTTGTGGCCTGGAGACATCCCTCTCCATTGTGGCGCCCCCCACCATCAGCTCTGTGACTCCAGATGAAACTTGTGCTGGTGATGGAGCGTTCGTCGTCCACGGAACCGGATTTGATGCTGGGACGACGGTTTTCTTTGGCGACATTCCTGCGGATTCGGTGAACCTCGTGAGTCCGACAGTGGTGGAGGCGACCTTCTCGGGGCTTGACAGCGGCGTCTACGACGTGGTGGTTTCGAATGCCCCCGACTGTGGCGCGACACTGACTGCGGGGGTGGAGATTCTGGCCCAACCGCTGCTTTACTTCGTTGATCCTCCGGTCCTTTACAACGGAGTCGGCCTTCAGATCACTGCGTTTACATCGTCCTTGAACGGTGCCGGCGCGGAGTTCTTTGGGATTCGTCTCTCCGAGGGGCAAGGGGAGTTCATGGCCCTCGACATTACCATTGACCCGGCCAATCCCAGCAAGGTGAGGGCGTTGGTACCCCCGGGGCTGGCTGAGGGAATGTACGACGTCTATATCGTGGACAATGTCGGGTGCGAAGGGTTCTTGCCCTTCGGTTTGACCATCACGGCGGACTTGTCACTGGCGCTGGAGTCGGTTGAGCCCAACTTTGGGTGGAATCAACAGGATACCAGCATTGATCTGTTCACCTCGGTACCGATTCCTGCGGGTAAGACGGGTTTCCAGTCTTTGCCTCGGGTGTACTTGAACCCCCACGACGGCGCCCCCGGAGAACTGGCCGTCGGCCTCATCTCAGTGAGCTATTCCAGCGAAGCAAGAATCAGTGCGGTGGTTCCTGCGGGTTTGGCAGCGGGGGTGTATGACATCATCGTTGTAAATCCGGATGGGTCCGTGGGGTTCCTGGATTCCGGCTTCACGGTAACCAATGCGGCTCCGCCCATCATCTACGTGGTTTCGCCAGGGTCCCTTCCCGCCAATGGCACTCAGACGCTGACGGTGGAAGGGGAGCACTTCGCTGATCCCACCTTCACATTGGTTTGTCGCTTGGGGACCGACGCACCCGTTACCTATCCGACGTCGAACCTCGTCTGGGCCGAGGACACAGCCGTGATGAGCGTTCCTGCGGCGCAAATGACCGCAGGCATGATCTGTCAGGTGCACGTCGAGAACGGTGATGGGGCTTACTTTACCTATTCTGCCGTGGGGATTACGACCCCGGCTGAGAACATCGAATCGATGGTGATTACGAGCACCATGTTGGAAGGGAGAAGGGGGCTTTCTGCTGTCGTCGGCAACGCCACTGCGTCTGCCCGATTCCTGTACGCACTGGGAGGAGATTCTGGGAGCTATGCTACGGCGAAGACGTCCATCGAGTTGGCTCCCTTGAGCGGATATGGACAGTTGGGGCAGTGGCGATACGCTGCCAACGCGCTTCCGGCTCCCCGAACCGACGCTGCGGCGGTGGTGGTGGGGAACCTGCTTTACCTCGTGGGCGGGCACGACGGCACTGGGCCGAAGGACACCACCCTTCGAGCGGAGATTCTCGATCCCAACGACGCCCCGCACATTGTGGATCTGTTGGCCAACGTCGCTGCAGACGGGCTGACATCCGGCACTTGGCACTACCGTGTGTCGGCGGTGATGGCCGGCGACGATCCCACCAATCCGGATGGGGAGACCCTTCCCAGCGATCCATTTCCGGTGCAGGTCCCCGACGTCTTTTCCCCTCGAGTTCAAGCTCAGCGCTTGCAGGTGACCCTTGTGTGGGATCCCGTTCCGGGTGCTCAGTCCTATCGAGTATACCGAACTGCCGGTCCGAACATGTCGGTGGGGGATGTGCAGCTCCTCGCCGTTCTCCCGGCTACCGAGACCGAGTACACCGAGACTGGCTCGGAGGTTATCTCTGAGGAGGGTCCGTTGAGCATCGGGGACGTTGGTGTGTGGCAGACTCTTGTCTCCATGAGCGTTCCTCGAGCGGGATTGGGGGTGGGTGCCGCATTGGACCCGTCGGAACCGAATATTGCCTACATTTATGCGGTGGGCGGACAGGGTACGGCCGCGCTTGCGCACAGCAGTTACGAGGTTCTTGCTTTGGACGCAGGAACCGGGGAGCTGCAGTCGGGTGCCACCTGGCTGGGGGATCCCACCAATCCCATCAGCGTCGGTCGAATGCGGTTGGGTCTCTACGTGGTTGACAGCATCGCCAGTACCAGACTGACCAATCCGGAAGATACCTGGATCTATGCTGCTGGAGGAGAGACAGGTGTTGGCGCCATCTCCAAGGTTGTGGATGCTGCGAAGGTCTCCGCCGGTGGGTTCCTTGGGATTTGGGAATCAGTGACCGCCATGAGTCCGGGATTCTCCGGTTTCGGCCTCGCTGCCGCGGCAAACCAACTCTTCGTGTTTGGTGGCCAGGGTGGAGAGCCCAGCTCGTCGGGCAAGTCAGCGCAGATCTGCGGCATTGGAAACCCCTGTGGAAGTCCCCCGGATGTTCAGAATTGGAATGCCGGGATTGGGTTGCTCTTGGATCGGTATCTGGTGGGTAGCGTGGTGGGGGCCGCCAATATCTTCATTCTGGGAGGGGTGGGTCCGGCCGGTCAGATCTACGATACCGTTGAGCAGGCTGTCTGGTAGGGATTTCTTCTAAGGGGTTGGGTTCAGGAACCTGCCGCAGCGGTGATGAGTTGTCCGACTGCCATGCGTCCCACCAGGACGGCCGCAAGTCCCACAATGACATTGAGTCCGATGTTCATGAAACCGGCGCTGTAAGCGCCCATACGGAATGCTTCCAGGGTATCGTTTCCGAAGGTAGAGAAGGTTGTGAAGGAGCCCAGGACTCCGACGACCATGAAGAGCCGAGCCGAGTCGTTGGGAAGTTCCTGACCTTCGAACCAGGCGAGGAGCCCGCCGATGGCGAGGCATCCAATGACATTCACCACCAGGGTGCCGTAGGGAAAGGCGCCTCGGGTCAGGCGTGTTACCAGGGACGACAGACCGTATCGAGCTACTGCCCCAACGAAACCGCCCAATCCCACCGCAAGAAATCGCATCATGGCTGCAAACTCCCGAAAACGTTGCTATTTGCTACCATGAACGTCCAAGTGGGTCAAGTTCGAACCGGTGACGGGTGGCCATTTGTGGTCGATTTTGATCCGTTTTATGGTAGCATCTTTTGGGTCTCTATCTGCTTTTCTTGTTGTGGAGGATTTCATGCTTGGTCGGTTCTGGATGCTCGGTAGTCTGCTGCTCTTTGCTTTGGCCGGTTGTTTCTCATCCTCTGATGAAGGGGGAGGGGAACCCACAAAGCTCTATCTGGGCACTGCCGTTGATGGAGAGGGGCGAGTTCACACGATCGTGAAAGATGATGCGGGGAACTATCTGGTGGGTCTCGGCGAGGATCCAGCCAATCCGATGAGGCTCAGTCGAGTCTTCCTCCGATTGTCGTCGGGGGTGCGGGTGAATTTCATTCTGGATTCGAAGGGTCGTGTCACCACTGCCGAGAATGACGACATGCTCATCTCGTACAACCACGACAACGGTGTGGAAGACACTTTCGACATCATGGTGTGGGATGCGTCTGGAGAGATCGTGGGTGATTTCAAGGCTGTCCCTTACGACTCCATGCCTGTGGTGGAGACCGACGTCAGCGCCCTGGTGCATCGTGGAGAGTGGCAGGCGCTGAAGATGCTGTACCTGACCTTGAAGGTTGGCACCTGTCCAGCGTCGTTGCTGCTGGCCAGCACAGGAGTCGGTGCAGCCTTCACCGTTGCCAGTTGCTCGTTGGCAGCCAAGAGTATCTACGAGGTCTGCAATGAGCCCGACAAGGCGCAGGAAGCGGCTCAGCCTGTCCTTGAGGTGCCTTCGCAATGTGAGGGAGAGCTTGTGGACAGCAAGGCTTGGGATTGTGCCGGGGCGATGGCTGGTTCCCTGGATACCAGTGCGCCGTACGTGGACCAGAATGGGGTGGTCCAGTACGGAGGGGGTGCTGTCGTGGACCCAAACGGGAATAATAGCGGAGTCCTCGTTGGCAGTTGCGTGCAGCAGGATATGGTCTGCCTGAATTATTGGGGGTCTGATTTCAACGACACCAATGCAGCGGGCTCTTGCGAAGGCACGTACCTGTCTGGTGCCGAGTGCACGACCTCGGGTGCCATCGGCTACTGCGTCGTGTCGCCGGGTGCCGCCACGGAGTTGGAGATGGTGTTCTATGCCCCGATGCCCGTGGAGACGGCTAAGATGGTGTGCAGTCAGACCGGGGGAAGCTGGAAGTAGCCTCAGCTTCCCCAGTTTGGGGGGAGCTTCACGCAGACGACTCGACCGGTAGCACACAGCTCGCCGTCCACGGTCATTTCGGAAACCACCACCACTTTCCTCTCCTTCACTTCTTCAAAAGCACCCCTTACAACCAGCTCTTTTCCCATCGGGGTCGGGCGAATGTAGTCGACTCGCAAGGATGCTGTAACGAACCTGGGTGTCGTCTCCGGGGTCAGTTCGACCCCTTGCTCTCGGGCGGCCACTGCGGAAGCAGAGCCGGTGGTAGTGGCAGTCGATGAGTGAAGCGACGAGACCGCCGTACACAAAGCCTGGGATGGCGGTATGTTGGGACTCTGGGGTAAAGCGTGTGATGGTTCCGTCGCCTTCCCAGAAGGTCTGGAAGTGGTGTCCGGCGGGGTTGTGCGCTCCGCAGCCGTAGCAGTGGGCAAGGGAGTCTGGATAGTTGTCCTGAAAGGCTTTCATGGCGCGTCCTGTTTCTCGTTGTCGATGGGACAATCGGGTCCTATCGCCAGGGATTCGATGATTCGTGGAATGGCATCGCTGTCGTTGTCGTGAGCAATCAGCAGAGCTTCTTTGCAGGTCTTTGGATGGCAGTTTCCCATGGCGATGCCGGCGGGTATTCCTCCCACCATCTCTACGTCGTTGCCGCTGTCACCCACCACCAGGAGATCTCGTCTGGAGAGTGCGTGGGTTTTCAAGATGGCATCGATGGCGTTGAGCTTGTTTGCCTTGGCGGAGAATATCTCCACAGTCAGTCCGCTGGTGGGGAGGGCCTTTACAGTGGTCGGGACGTGAGGAGCCAGACGTCGGCACACCGCATCGGCGGTTCCCCTCTTGACGATGAGCATGACCTTCACCGGCGCATTTCCGAAGGTTTCCATACGTCCAGGGAGGTCTGCTGGGGTCTCATTTACCTGGATTTGGGATTTTCCCATGATGTCCTGGACGTCTTTCAACCGGGAGTCGGTGAAGGTCTTGTCAGCATAGTGTACCACAACAAGACGAACATCCGGGTCCTTCAGCGCTTCCCTGACAATGGGGAGGGACGGCTCCAGGCCCAACGTTTGCACAAAGAGGTTTCTTTCTCCCGATGGGTCGGTGGTAACCGCACCGTTGAACAAGACCAGGGGCATGTTGGGACGAATCTTCGGGAGGTAGACTGAGACCTGCTCGGCGGTTCGCCCCGAGGCGATTCCCACCTTTCCTCCGCAGCGACGATAGCGTTCAAGCGCCTTGCTTGTCTGCTCTGGAATTTCGTGTCTTTTGTTGAGAAGTGTTCCGTCCATGTCGAGGTAGACGATCTTGAAGCGAGTCAGCGACGAGCTGGTGCAAGCCAGGGGCATCGCCGCAACTGTCAGCGCTACCCAGAGGACAATGCCATTGCGTCTCATCATTGCGTGCTCTCCCTTGCTCCTACTGGTCCATGACTAGCAGATGTTCAGACTCGTTGCAACGGCGCTTTTTGCGTGGTAGAAGAAGCGAGTTTGTGATGAATCAGTCAACCAGACGAGGTAGGATCGTGTCAAATCACAGCAAAGAGAAAGGGGGAGGCATTCAGTTTCTCCTTGAGAATTCCCTGTTCCTGATTGGCGGTGCCGTGTTGGCGCTTGTCTGGGCCAACACCGGGCATGAATCCTACGCGAGCATCGCACACAACCATGTCTTCCATTTCCTGGTCAATGATGTGCTGATGGCGTTCTTCTTCCTCATGGCTGGGAAGGAAATTCGAGAAGTCATGCTTCCCGGAGGGGCCCTCTCCAACGTGAGAACCGCGAGTTTGCCCATCATGGCAACTATCGGCGGGATGGCCGGGCCGGCGATCATTTACATCGTCGGCGCAAAGATGCTCATGCCCGAGCTGATGCGTGGTTGGGCCATTCCCATGGCCACGGACATCGCCTTCTCGTATCTCGTCGCCAAGATGATCTTCGGGAAATCCGATGCCAACGGCAAGACTCCCGCTCCCATCGTCTTTCTGCTGTTGTTGGCCATCGCTGACGACGCCGGCGGGCTCATCGTGCTGGCCACTGTATATCCTCAGCCGTTGATGATTAACTTCGGCGAAGTCATCGGCTGCTCCTTCCTGGCAGCGCATCACATCCTCGTCTTTGCCGGTTTCGTAGGAACGGCCATCGCTACGGCTTTGCTGTTCTGGAAGAAGCTGAAGATTACGAATTTCTGGCCCTACCTGCTTGT
>CALFHQ010000693.1 GCA_937876385.1 uncultured Pseudomonadota bacterium | reverse complement strand
CCGGCGCCACAAGCACAACATCCATACCAAACTCCCTCAAAGGCAATCCCAATACATGGAAAGCTCTCGCAACGAGACACATTTGTTCAAAAGCGCCACCAGACATCCACCCAGGGGTATACTGGTAGAGTAACGGTATCCGCGACGCTACTCCCCGTGACCTTGTCCACCTTCATGTCTCCGGTGGCAATGATGAAGTCTCCAACGCAGGCTCCCGCACCCACTCGCAATCGTCCAGCTTGCCAGGCGAACACCAACGTGCCCGTGGGAGTACTCCAGTCACCACCGCTCGTGACCTGCCCTCGAAGCTCCGCCATGAGCAGATAGCGACCCGTGAAGATGAAGTGGCCCCCTCCGCGATAGTAAACCCCGTTGCGGTCGGACCCCGTGTTCTTGTCCTGAAATTCGGCAAAGTACCCCACGGCCAGATTCAGTTGAATGTCACGGAGGATTTGGTGAGAGTACGAAAGCCCTCCTTGAACAAATCCCGGGTAACTCCCCTGGTTGGCCCCCCCCCGGTCTCCTGGAGCCCCAGGAAGCTTTGCTGATACCCCGCATCCAACGCCAGCCCCACCGTGCTTCTGAGAAGGGACAGCCGAAACCACAGGTTGGGAGTCAGCAGCAGCCAGAGCGCCGGGTGGGTGAAGAGGGTCACTCGCTCATGGACACCGTAGGCAAGAGGGGATACCACGCCGATAATGGTTTCCCCCTTCTCAAGTACCCGCGCACTTCCATGGATCACCTCTCGAGCCGATTCCCAGCCCAAGGCCGGAGCGCTCCAGAGAAGAGCGAACACCAGGAAAACGCAGGTCAGTCTCATGATCAGTGTACCACCGGCTCCGTGGCCTTGACGGCGGGAAGCTTGATGGGCCCGAACTTCTGTTCGTATTTGGCTACATTCTCGCTTAGAGCCATGAGGAGACGTTTGGCGTGGATTGGGGAGGTAATCATCCGCGAAAGTACCTTCCCTTTGGGCTGCTGCGGCTGTACGAAGATGAAATCCAGCAGAAACTCCGCCGGCGTGTGGTTCACTATGGCGAAATTGAAGTAGCTTCCCTGGGCCGTTTCGTCATCCAACTGGAGCTGCAGGTTGAGCTTTCGGGCTGGGCCCGGTCCGTCCTTGTTCTCCGGCATATTTCCACCTCTTCTCGAAGCTGTTGCAGAAAACTGGCCTTAGTGTAGCATTGCGAAGCGAAACTGCAAAAGAGGGAGGTGCTCCATGTCGCAGATAATCATGGCCATTGACCAGGGAACCACGGGCTCCACAGTACTCCTCGTAAAAGAGAGCGGTGATATCCTGGCTAGAGGGTATCAGGAGTTTCCTCAGATCTACCCCAAGTCGGGCTGGGTCGAACACGATCCCGAGGCCATCTGGGACAGCGTCGTGGGTGCCATGTACCGGGCATTCAAGCGAAGCGGAGCAAACCCCGAAGAAGTAGCTGCCATTGGAATCACAAACCAGCGAGAGACCACCATTGTCTGGGAGCGCAAATCGGGACGACCCATTCACAATGCCATCGTCTGGCAGTGCCGCAGAACTTCTCAGATGTGCCAGGACTTGAAGCAACAGGGGCTCGAACCCACCTTCAAGGCACGCACCGGACTGGTGCTTGACCCCTATTTCTCTGGAACCAAGGTTGCTTGGATTCTCAACCAGGTTCCAGGAGCCAGAGAACAGGCAGAGGCGGGAGAGCTGGCCTTTGGAACCGTTGATTCCTTTCTGATTCATCGACTCACCGGGGGGCAAAAGCACGTTACCGACGCTTCCAACGCCTCTCGAACCCTCCTTTTTAACATCCGCGACATGGAGTGGGACTCCGAACTGTGCGCACACCTCGATGTACCAATGAGTGTTCTCCCCGAAGTGGTGGAGAATGCAGGTCGCATCGGAGTCACCAAAGGAGTTCCCGGGCTTCCAGACGGCATCCCCATCGCCGGGGTAGCCGGTGACCAGCAGGCAGCGCTCTTTGGCCAGACCTGTTTTGCCGTGGGAGAGGGAAAGATCACGTACGGAACCGGTGCATTCCTGTTGGTCAACACCGGACAGACTTGCGCTGTGTCCGAGCACGGACTGCTTACCACGGTGGCGTGGAAGCTGGACGGAAAGGTCACCTACGCGTTTGAAGGGTCTGCCTTTATCGCCGGTGCTGCCGTGCAGTGGCTTCGAGACGGGCTGAACCTCATCGAGACGGCCCCAGACGTTGAAGACCTCGCCAGATCCGTCGAGGATACCGACGGAGTTTACTTCGTCCCGGCATTGACCGGTCTGGGAGCCCCCCACTGGCGAGCCGATGCCCGAGGGGCCATCACCGGGATCACCCGCGGGACCACCCGAGCTCACTTGGCGCGTGCCACCCTTGAGGGGATCGCCTTCCAGAACTACGACATCATGAAAGCCATGGAAGACGACCTCGGCAAACCGTTGAAGAGCGTCCGAGTGGACGGGGGAGCCTGTGCCAACGATCTGCTGATGCAGATGCAGGCGGATCTCCTCGGTGTTGAGATTCTTCGACCCCAGCAAGTGGAAACCACCGCCATCGGTGCTGCCTTTCTGGCCGGCCTGGGTGCCGGGGTCTGGGACGACCTCTCCGAGGTCCGGCAGGCGTGGAAACTGGATCGCAGTTTCAAACGAGCGGCCGACGAACATTCCATCAGGGAAAAGCTCAACGGCTGGAAGCAAGCGGTGGAGAGGGTGTGAGGATTATTTTCCACTTGTCGTTGAAGAAAGTCCAACCCTGGCCGTCTCCCTGGCCCTTGATTGATTGGATATTTGAAGCGGCACCGGGATTTGATAGAATCCCGCACAGGAGGACGCCATGAAAACCAAACGCCTTATGAGCCTGATGGCCCTTTTCGTTCTGCTCGGCTTCCAGTCCTGCATCATCGTCGAGGAAGCCTATGAACCGGTGTACGTCGAGTGTTGGGACGACTACGATTGTCCCTACGACATGTATTGCACCTCCTCGGGCTCCTGCCGGTACGAAGGTGGATGCGTGAACGGCGCCCAGTGTCTCCCCGGCGACTACTGCGCTGTGGACGGCTCCTGCGTGCAGGTTGTTGGATGCTCCTATGACTGGGAGTGTGAGTCCGACCTCGGTAGCGGGTTCGTTTGTGATTACGGTGCCTGCGTCAAGAG
>CALFHQ010000692.1 GCA_937876385.1 uncultured Pseudomonadota bacterium | reverse complement strand
GTCCCTGGGAGTGCATGCCCACCGGTCAGTCCCAGTACGAACCCAGCCACCTCAACGAGGGCGCCTTGGTGACCAAGAAGGGCTGTCCAAACAACGGGTGCAGCTATGACGGATACCCCGTCGCAAGCTTCGACAAAGGGGGGGTTGTCTGCTGCCACGATTGAGCACTTCAAGACCTCAACTCCCTTGAATAGCGAAACTCCGACTGGTACTATCGAGGCGGTAATTCCAGAGAGGTGTGGTCATGAGTGACGAAAAGAGAAAACTCACTCGCCGGGATCTCATTCGGTTGGGCTGGTCTTCTGCGGTGGCCACGTTGGTCCTGCCGATGAGCAAGCTCTTCTCGGGTTGCGTGGACGATCCCGATTACTCGGACTGGTCAAACTACTACTCCGATTACGGGTACTCTGACTACAGCTACTCTGACCACAGCTACTCCGACTATGGGTATTCCGACTGGAGCAACTGGTCCGACGTGTACTCCGACTGGGACAATTGGAGTGATTCCTATTCCGATTGGAGCAATTGGTCTGACTCCTATTCCGACGACGACTGACGCTCCATCGAATTAACCGGGCGGCTTCCCATGTTCGTCATCGTCAAACCGACCCTGGCCTGCAACGCTCGCTGCACGTACTGCGCAGCACAACACTTCAATCCCAAAACCCCACGCATGAAAAGCGATGTCCTGCAAAGCCTCTTTCAAGCGCTTCCCGTTTGGGGCGAAGCCACCGGGCAGATGGGACAGGACACCGTGCACCTGCTGTGGCACGGCGGGGAGCCGCTCCTCATGGGACCCCGGTTCTTTGTCCAGGTCCTTGAGGAGACCCGAAAACTGCGCAGCTCCAACCCTCATCTGGAAATCCGACACCACCTTCAGACCAATCTGTTGCTGTGGAACGCGGATTTTGAAGAGGTCTTCAAGGAACTCCTCGGAGACCGTTCCCTGTCAAGCTCTGTAGACCCCTTCGACCGAAGCCGACGGCGTCTGGCCAACGGAGGCGACTATTTTTCCCTCTGGTTGACCCAGGCGCAGCGAGCCCTGGAGGCAGGCTTTCGAGTAGGAGCCGTGTGCGTCGTCGATGACCAGGTGGCGCAAAACCCTCGCCGAGCTTACACATTCTTCAAGAACCTCACGGCCCGACCCTCGGTGCGGTTTAATCCACTCTATCCCTCCCGCCGAGGAGAAACCGTGGAAGGGGGAATCTCCTCTGCTCAGTGGGGGCGATTCCTGGTGGAGCTGTGGCAAATCTGGCTGGAAGACCATCGAGAGCTTGCAGTCCAACCCCTCGCTAACTGGTACCGCGCCCGCAGACACGGAACCGTTCGAGGTTCGTGCGACATGTCAGGGCGATGCTCCGTCGGCTTCCTCGGCGTCGATCCAGACGGAAACGTCTCTCAGTGTGGTCGGGCAGCGGATGGGGAGGTTCTTCATTACGGAACACTGGACAATCCGACGGGGTGCCTGGAGAGCACCGACCGACAAGCCAACCAACAACGGATGCGCACCCTCCGGGAAGGCCATTGTGCCGACTGTTCCTGGTGGGCATACTGTCATGGAGGTTGTCCCCTTCAATCCTGGCTGGCTTCCGGAGAATTGGATGGCCCCACGTTCTGGTGCGAAGGGAGAAAGGCGTTCTTTGAAGAGTGCCTGCAGACCCCGGAAAACGTCGAAGAGAGAGGGGCATGATGCGGCTCATCGTAGACACGACCATTCTTCAACTGCCATCCTGGGCTCGGGACATTCTGCTCCAGGTCCGTCCACCCTTCCCGGCGACCCTCCCGAGCAAACTGGGGATCGTCCCAGTCACCGGGTACGAGTTTTGGGGCGCCATTCCCAGCCCCTCGCTGCAGCGCTCCATTCCCCACGCAAAGGGTGTCTTCCTGCGCTTGAGGGGAATCGAAGCCCCAAACCTCGTCATCCAACCGGTGGACCGCTTTCCTGTGCCGCCGACGGTGGTCTTCGATGCGTCCGACCCCGAACTGAATCGAGGAGTCAACGTCGTGTCGGCCATTCGGCTCCCCATCCGACTGACCTTCGACAACCCCGAGACCATCAATTGGGAGGGGCTGGAAACCGTTCTGGAGCGCTTCCTCCATCGCCCCGATCAGAGCTCAATCATCCACCCTTTGGACCAACTGATGGTTGGGGCTCTTCGCAACTTGCCCATCACCCTGCGAAATATCGCCCGGCCGTCCCCACAGCCCTACCTCTTCGTTCACCGCTCCGGGCGCCTGGCCCTCACCGAAGCGGACAGGGAACAAGGGCGGTTCATCGGTGAATTGGAGAAGTCCCCCGAAGCCCTCTCAGCGCACCCTTTGGTGAGCCTGCGCAAGGAATTCCACCAGCGGGTTTTCCACGAGTCCCTCCCCTGTGCCGAGTGCAGTTATTATCGCATCTGTGGAGGATTCATGGTGTCGGAAGGGGTGACCCACTGTGCGCCCTCCTTCGCTTTCTTCGACCGAATCCAGGACCAGGCCAGGACCCTCCGAGAGCAACTCTCTCGAATCGATCAGACGCCACCCCGTCCCCCTCGC
>CALFHQ010000691.1 GCA_937876385.1 uncultured Pseudomonadota bacterium | reverse complement strand
GCCGAAACCGAAGTATCCAGCGACAACCAGGATGGCAACACTGGTTTTCGTGGTTGGAAGCATCAATCCGGAAGGCTGCCAACACAAGGAAATTAGCGAGGGGACGAGTTTCTTCGGAGGAAGGTCAGCCGTGGTGACGACTAGGGCTCCACCCGGTAGAACCTGCATAGTTCATCGTAGAGTTCCGGTGCGTTTTGCCGGAGCTGGCGCGGTTTCTCGAAGAAGGTCTCGCTGGCCACGGCGAAAAACTCTGCTTCGTTAGTGGCACCGTATTCCCGCAGCACTGTCTTGCGGCGAGGAACATCGTCTTGCAACTTCAGAAATGCATCGCTCATGACCCGAGCCCAGGTGCGGTAGTCCCCGAATCGGTGGAGTTCGGGCGTGCCGTCGAACGCTCCGTCGGCGACATCGAGCACGTGCGCGAATTCGTGCAGTGCTGTATCGTGGCCGTCCTTGCGGTCGGCCATGCCGTGGAGCACCGCACTCCACGAAAGCACCACGGTGCCCCAGTGCTGGGCCTCGCCCAACACCACGTCATCGCTGTCGGGATGGCGGTAGTCGTCGGGATAGACGATAATCTCGGTGAGCTTGTCATAGAACGACAGGTCCAGATTAAGCACCAGACGTACTGCGGCGCCGGCAATGACCACCCGATGTTCGTCGGTGATCTCCAGGCCACCGGCCCCAAAGAAATGCTTGTCCCAGACGAAGGCCCGCAGGTATCGCAGGAACCGCTCCCGCACCTCGCCGGTCAAGTCCGGGTAGAAGGGAACGTGTTGTTCAAGCCAACCGCTCCATTCGGAGGGCAGGGGCCGCTTCATCATGCGGCCTTGCCGCCATCGTACTATCCATGCAAACATGCTATGACCTTAGCATTGGAAACAGAGGATTCAAATGATGAAGATTCGCTTGACCTCCCTGCTTGCGTGGAGGTAACACGCCGCAGGCGGGTTGGCGGGGTGGCCGTCGAACAAAGCTGACACGTCGAGACTGGACTCGAAATCATCCAGGACCACGATTTCGATGCCCCGCCCCCCCCCGCCGGTCAGCGAGGCGCTGCAAAACTCCGGGACAAATCGTCTGCCTGTTGACCGGGAGAGCCCCTCCCGGGTCAGAGTCCTGGCCCAATACCCCAAGTTTGACGAATGCGCCTTCGCCGGAGATACTTCCCCTTTCATTCGGGTGCCGTCGAAGGGCTCCCGATTCTGGTGCAAGGAGGGGAGATGTCCGAATCCAAGTGCGTTGTGTGTCTGGTTGTCTCCCTGGTGTTCTTCCTTGGTGCCTGTAGCGGCCAGGGGAAAGATGCCGACGTTTTGAACGATATCAGGGATGTCGATGGAGCCGATGCAAGGGGGGCGGATGACGACGTCCAGGACGTCGAAGCCGTGGATGGACTCGACGGCGATGGGTTCGCAATGGACCAGGTTGCGGCGGACAACATCGCGATGGATGAAATTGACGACGATGGATTTCCAGTCGACGAAATGACGCCGGACGCAGATGCTGCCGGCAGCGACATAGCGGATGGAGATGTAGCCGACGGCGACACAACGGTCGTCGATGTCGACGACGGGTTCTGCCATGGCTGGGGAGATTGCGAAGGACTGAGCGTATGCGACTTTGCGCTCGGTCGCTGCGAGCACCGCGAGTTGCTGCCTGCCGGCGCACTCGAGGTTTACACCTTCAAGCCGTCCGCGGCAGCAGCAGGCGACGTGATCGTGCTGGATGGTGCGCGTTTCTACTACTCACTGTTCGGCTTCATGGGGATGAAGGTGTCCTTCGATGACGGGGCGCCGTTCGGCGTGAGCGGAGACGAGAACCGCGTCGCCTGGACCTACGACGGCAACTCGGCCGGGGAGCACATCACGCTCAAGAGCGAATCGGGCCAGGCCACGACCGAGGAGCCGTTGCTCTTTGCCAACGCCGGAGTGATCGCCTGCGACGGCAAGACACCCAAGGCAACCGGCGTCATCCCTGGGAATGTTGACGCCGCAGGTCCCTATGCCGCAGCCTACTTCGACCTCCCCAGTCAGAATGCCAGGCTTTACTGTCCGGCGCAGTGCGGTTCCGTGCGCCGGCCGCCCATCGGGGGCGTCTTCCCGGTGGTAGCGCTGCTCCATGGTGACGGTGGTCTTTACCTGAACTACGAGTACCTCGCCCAGTTCCTCGCCAGTTGGGGGTTTGTGTCCATCATGCCGGAGGTGACGGGAACCGCAGCCTTGGCTTCCCTGGTCAACTCCTTGCGTGGTGTGGACCTCGGTGCGTTGTCGCCTGCCCTTGCAGGCGTAGCGACGACGGAAGAAATCGTGCTCGTCGGGCACTCGCGGGGCACAGCGCGGCTCGAACAGATCACGGCTTCCAGTTCGGATTTGCGCGATGCCACGCTCGCCTCGGTCTTCCTGGGCCCGGTGGACGACGCCCTCCTGGCGCCGGGTCTGTTCATGACCTTCAGCGCGACGGGCGATCTGCAATCCAACCCATCTTACAGCCAGAACGCCTACGCTCGCCAACCCGCACCGAAGTGGCACGTTGACATACAGGGCGGCAACCACAGCCTGTTCACCGACCACAAGGTATGGTTCGGCATGCTCTCCGACCTCGCCCCCGACATCACCCGCACGGAACAGTTTCGCATCGTCACGCGCTTCCTGCTGCCCCTTTGCGAGCGCGCCTTCGCTTTGGACGAACACTTCCCCGACATGCTCGACGCTCCGCCGGAGAGCCCGGCCTGGACGGTTGAATTCGCGCTGTGAGCGCTCTGGCGCATTGGCACCCATTCCTGGTATGCTGGCCCGTAGACAAGAAGGAGGGGACTGACAATGAAAGACCTCGAACGGAAACCACGGCAGACGGGCGACGTGGACGCACCGAGCTATCCCGACAGACAAGAGATCATGCAGGATCGGCGGCGCTTCATGAAGCTGCTGGGAGGCATGGCGCTGGGATTGGTCGTGGGTGGCAGCGGCGCCTTTGCCGACGACAATCCTCCAGCACCCGGCGGCATGATGCCAGCTCCACAACCACCCGAGCCGATTCCTCCCAAGCCCGACGATGAGAAGCCCGAAGGCGACAACAAAGAGGAGAAGAAGCCCGAGGAAGGAGACAAGCCCACCGACCCGGACTACGTCACCGGAGGAGTGATGGTGGAACCCGAAGACCCCCCGCCCCCTCCCGAACCGGAGAAGGAACCCTCGAAAGAATACGAACTGGACGGCGATGTGGCCCTGCCCAGGGAACCCGAGCCCGACAAG
>CALFHQ010000690.1 GCA_937876385.1 uncultured Pseudomonadota bacterium | reverse complement strand
GACCAGCCCAACGCTGGCGGCCTTCCGTACGCCAGCGGACATGCTCGCACACCAACACAACGAAAAGCTGGTCACCCCGGACCAGAAGGACCGGGTGCTCCACGCACTCGTGCAGGCATGGCAGGAGAAAGAGCCACTCCGTCAGGCAGCCGAAGCGCTGCTCTTCCTTTCCATGTACCCGGTCCTCTCTCGAGTCTACCGCTCCATTGTGCACATGTACTTCGAGGAGAGCGATGCTGCGGCCGAGGTACGCCTGGAGTTCATGCGCCAGGTGGCCCGCTGGAATCCGAGGAAGAGTGATCGCGTGGCGAGCAACCTGTGGCTAAATACGCGTCGCACCCTTCTGCGTGACAGGGACAAGGAGAGGAAGAAAGTAGAAGCGGTGGGCGAAGCCACCACTGCGGCCACCCTCCTTCTGAGGGACGGCCAAACGGAAGAAGCGACAGCCTCCCAACTGTGGTCTCTCGAAGCGAACAACGGCCCCGAATACTCGCCCGACGATATCGAGCTAAGACAGCCGCTGGCATGGCTGGTGGACAAGTGCGGCATCTCCAGAAGAGATGCAGACATCCTGATTGCTCGTTACCTCTGCCGACTATCCTGGAAGGCCGTTTCGGAGCACCTCCAAATCAACCCAGAAACCGCCCGCCAGTACGCTCGCAGAGCGGTGCTGGAGCTGAAGGCTATCCCCAATTTGCAAGATTTGTGTCCCGGTTTTGAGGATTCCATGTGCGTTCCCCAAGTGGAGAGCAAAAACAGCCGGACTCTCCACTGAAAACCCAGGAGGGTGGGATGAGACGAGTCGGACAAGATGAGATCACGCAGTTCTTCCGCCAGATGGTAGTCGCCATCAACGAAGCACTCGGTGACCACGACATCAGCGACGACGTAGCGTGGGAGCTGGCCAGGCAGCTACATCAACTCTGGCGGGACGCACTCCGCAGAGCGTCGGGCAATGAGGAACGAAAATCCGTCGCACATCCCAAAGGACATCCGGCCATGGAAGACCTGATCCAAATGATCGACGTGGAGGCAGAACAATGAGAACAGCACGCAAAATCGAACTCCCGAACCCCTGGACAAAGCTCGTAGAGCTGTGCCGGGAAATCAACTTCGGCTACATCGAGGGTGTCCAGTTCCAGGACGGACTCCCCACCAGATACGGTCCAGTCATCAAGACCGTTATGCCGGGGCCCAACAAGAACAATGGACCGGCTACCGCCTTCGACGGCTCGCTCAAGCCCCAGTGGGCAGACGTCTACGACGTGGCGCAGTCGGCGACATTGGTCAGCGTACGCCGGTTCGAGGTCGCCCACGGCAACCCTCTCAAGCTGCACGTCGAGCGGGAAGGAGGGGAATTCCATGGGTAAGCGCAAGCTCACATATTCATCAATCCGCACCTTCAGAAATTGTAGACGCCAGTATTTCAACAGGGTGGAAAGACAGCTCGTGCCGATCGATACCGACAGCAACCTTCGCATTGGAAGCATGTTCCACGAGTGCCTGGAGCGGTGGGGACGGCTGGAATTGGATGGGGTATCCAGGGACGACACAGCTGTGGCCGCTATCCTGGACCACCTGGACAGGGCCTATCCTAACCGTGCTGGCGACCCCGAGCAAAACCGCCAGTGGCACCTGGTGCGGTCCATGTTCCTGGGTTACATCCGGCAGTACACGGAAGAGCCGTTCCGGTTCGTGGCGGTTGAGAAGGTCTTTGACTGTCCCATTGTCAACCCGACCACGGGCTGCCCATCGAGAACCTTCCGCATGGCGGGCAAGGTCGATGGTCTGGTGCAGATGAAGGAGACCGGCGAGTACTTCGTGCTTGAACATAAGAGTTCCGCGGTGCTCACCGGGGCAAATATAGAAAAATTGCCCCTGGATTTGCAGGTACTTATGTACACGCACTACATGGCGCAGGCGGCTGAAATCCCGATCGTTGGTGTTATCTACGACGTGGTCGTCAAGGCCCAGCTCAAGCAGAAGCAGGGCGAGGACGAAGAGCAATACCAGATCCGTAAGGCCGAGCTTGCGGCCAAATCGAAGTCAAAAAAGAGCTCTGCGAAGCGGCAAATTCCTGAGTCGAACGAGAATTTCCAGGACCGACTCGCCCAGAAGTACTCCGACCCCGCGATGTTCCACAGGGAGATCCTCTACGTCTCCCAGGAAGACATCGACGAGGTAGTCGCAGAAGTCTGGGCTTTGACACAGCAGCTTCTGCAGGCCCATCGGGAAGGTCACTGGTATCGCAACGATTCCATGTGCTTCCAGTACGGCCGTCCGTGTGCGTACTTCCCGCTGTGCCGCTCCGGCGGCAACCCGAATGTAATCGAGAATCTGTACGAGCGGCGCCCGCCGCACAGCGAACTTGCAACCAACGGCGACGACTCGCCGGCTTTCTAAGGATGAGGTGAACCCATGGGAATGATCCCGAAAGAAAAGACCCCGAAGAAGACGGACCCTGCCGACCAAACTGTGTTGCTCTATGGCCCCCAGAAGTACGGGAAGTCGACCCTGTGCGCTCAGGCGGACGGTGCCCTGTTCCTGGCCACTGAGCCCGGGCTGAACCACTTGGAGGTGTTCCAAGCAGCCATCTCAGACTGGGAAGAGATGTTGGCAGCGCTGGCAGAAGTGGCAAAAGGTGACCATCCGTTCCGCACGGTCATCATCGACACCGTCGACAACGCCTACAAGTTCTGCACCCAGTACATCTGCGCCAAAAACGGCGTGAAACACCCGGCGGACCTGCCCTACGGCAAAGGCTATGCCCTGGTGAACAACGAGTTCCACCGAGTCATCAACAAGCTAGCACAGCTTCCATACGGCCTCATCATGACCAGTCACGCTCAGGAGCGGGAGGTGGAAACCCGGAATGAGAAGTACTCCCGGACGACGCCCACACTGCCCGAGGGCGCCCGGAAGATCCTCTTGGGTTTCGTGGATATCATCTTGTTTTGTGACCTGGATCCTCACACGGATACCGAGGGGAAGACCACCTACAGGCGGGTCCTGCGGACCAAGCCCAGCAAGCATTTCGAAGCCGGTGACCGAACGGGCAAATTGCCCGCCGTGCTGCCGATGGACTATGCGGCCTTTGCCGCTGCCTTGGTCGGGGAAAAGCCTCGTTCGGGCAAGAAAGCCAACAGCAAGTAGAGGGAGAAGACCATGACGAATCACACCGACGACAACGTGTTTGACCTCGAGCAATACGAGGAGGACTTCGACAGCGCCGAGCCCGACTTGGGTGGCGACACAGTGGATCTGCCGGACGGCCGCTACCAGATGGTTGTGGAGCATGCGGACTTGCAACGCTCGAACAAGGGCAATCCAATGCTTGTGTGGCGGATGCGCGTGCTGGGGCCCCGTTACGCTGGGGCCAAATATTGGCACCGGAACATGATCATCAGCAAGAAGAACGTCCACTGGCTCAAGCGGGATCTGATTATCGCCGGACTCGATTTGGAGAAGCTGTCCGATTTGCCAGCGCGTGCTGGGGAGCTGGGCAATGTCACTCTTGAGGTTCAGCTCAAGACCAAAGGCGACATGCAAAACAGCTTCATCAACAAGCGAATCCGCAAGCCGGGAAGCACCCAGGTTGAGCCGGACACGACATCGCCTGACGACGATTTCCCCTTCTGATGCCGGAGCCCACCATGAAAGCGATGACCATCGCAATCGACACAAGGGAGCAGTTGCCCTTCGAATTCTCGCCCGAGGTGGCTGTAGTCAGGGCCACTCTGAGGACGGGTGACTACACCCTGGTGGGTCTAGAGGATGACGTCGCTATTGAACGCAAGGGCTTGAACGATTTGGTTAATTCCGTCATCCACGACCGAAAGCGGTTCGGTGCAGAGTTGCGCCGGCTCGAGGTCATGAGGAATCGAGCGGTGGTGGTGGAGGCTTCTGTGGCGGACATCGTCAATCGCCGATACCGCAGCGAGGCCCACCCCAACGCGGTTCTCGCTGCCACCAACGGCATCTTCATTCACTACCGCGTGCCCGTCTTCTTCTGGGGGATTCGTCCCCACGCACGACTGCTGCTGGAAGATCTGCTACGTCGAATCTGGAAGAGGCACGCATCGTGAGAGCTGAGACCGCCATGAAATATACAACTGTAACCCTGCGAGGCCGTATCGAACGGATCTTCTTCTCCG
>CALFHQ010000689.1 GCA_937876385.1 uncultured Pseudomonadota bacterium | reverse complement strand
GCGGTCCGCCTCAGATCATGGGCCCGAACATTCCAGCCGAGGCCCAACTTGTCGCTGACCTTGTTATAGGCCTTGTGCACGGAGGTCGTGAACCTGTAGCCGCCCTGACGAGACGGAAACAGCATCCCCTGCTCCAGGTATCCCGGGTTCTTCTTTGCCGCCAGGAACCGCATATGCTCTTTGAGCAACTGGAGGACAACATCGTCCAGCGGAAGCCGCCTGACGGTTCCTGACTTCGTCGGAAAGATGCCCCCCCGGATATTGGCCTGCGCCACCTGGATCTCCATGCCAACCTCATCGATGTGTTTGACGTGTAGTCCGGAGACCTCTTCGAAGCGAAGCCCGAAAGCCGCCATGAGCACCGACATTGCGAAGTGGTCATAGTGATTGCGGTAAAGCTGGTCAAGGAACTCCCCCAACTGCTTTCTGTTCAGGAACCGCTGCGCCCTCGGGCTTCGGGCTTTGGATATTCCCCGTACGTTGGTCATCGGGTTGGACGGCAACCCCATCTCGAGACTGGCCTCCCGCAGGACAGTCCTGAGGACGCTGAAGTAGGCTGCGAGAGTCCACCCCGAGTATGGTTCACCATTGCGCTTCCTCTGCCTCATCAACCAGTCCCTCCATGCGACGATGTGGTGCGCAGTCAACTCGTCCACTTGCAGATGGCCCAGCACAGGACAAACAAACCTCTCAAGGGCCACCAGGTAACGCTGAATTGTGTGGGGTCGATCCCCCTCATCCCTCCGTCGGACGAGCCAACGCTGCCCGAAAACCGTAAGGGTCATCTGGCCGGGGGCATCCTCCAGATTGAGCGGGCCGCCCTTCACTTCCTTGATCATCTGCTCTCGAGCGACGAGAGCCTCCTCCATGTCGCCGCTGAATACTGTTCTGCACCGCTCCACTCTCTTTCCCGTCCGAGGGTCCGTTTGTCGAACCCGCACGACCAGGGCGCCGTCCTCGGGACGACGACGAATCCCCGGCACTTTGGTTTTCTTGTACTTTCCCCAGTCGATACTCATTGCCTTCCTCCTCATTGCCCAAGTGATTCTGACTGCCGTCATTGCCTGCCACCACCGGGCTGGCCCTCATGTGACGCTCCAAATCTCCTGCGTTGATAAGCCACTGGCGGCCACGTTTGTAGGCTGGCAGCCCCGTCCTCCTGACGAAGTCCCGGACACCCTGCCGGCTGTCGAAGCCGAGCAGTTCCGCTACCTTGCTCGTGGACAGCCACCTGTCCTCAGCTACAGCCAATGCCGAATTCCCCATCCTGTTGCCTCCTGTCGTGTCGTTGGATTGTTCTTCCTTCGGAGGTCTTATAGCTGGTTTGGTAGAGGTTCTTGAGTCTGGCTGCTGCTGCACTTCTCTTAGCTGCGGATTAGTTCCTGTGGCCAGTGCGTTACGGTGAAGAATCGCTTCAATGGCGACCTCGGGGTCGTCATGACAGAGGTCCTCGACTCGAACTACAACTTCCCCAACCCTGCGGGCCAGTTCCACGATGGCGATCCCAACAGCTACATCTGTACTATCTGGTAGAGCGGACATAATACGTCCATCTCCTCGAACGAACCACACCTCCAAAACGCACAGAGTGCGCAGAGAGATGCCTTTTCGTTCCTGAAGATGAATTTTTCCGTGGCCGCCATGACCATTCCACGGAAGTGGATACGTCTGCGGCCAGGGGAGGTAACCGGGGAGGTCCCTCCCTTCCTTTTCCACCCCGACAGCGAGAGCCGTTGGGGGGTGAACATCGCCTTAGCGGGGTACCCCCTCTTGGGGCCCCGGCGTGCTCAATGCAATCTTATCAAACCCGAGTGGGGTGTCAACGTGTAAAACACCCCGCAAACCCTCGGCGACACCTCATATTCGGATGTCTTTGCAACTCTACCTCCTCCCCTGGGCCAGTAGCCCGACAAGGTATTCATTGCCGGGCTACCGGCCTCAGGTTTCAGGGCCTACCTTTCGGCCCTAGTTGAGGGACTCGGGACTCGTGGCATCCCCGTTCATCCATTCCTGGTCGGCCATGGCCATCACCGCCGTGTCGGACAGGCCGCCCT
>CALFHQ010000688.1 GCA_937876385.1 uncultured Pseudomonadota bacterium | reverse complement strand
GTACGATGGCCTGCTTCCTTTCCACCGAGAGAACCCGAGCACGCACCGTTTCCCCCACTTTTTCCTGCAATCCAACGAGGGTCCAATAGCGTTCGGCATCGGAAACGCAACGCCGTATTTCGAGGGAGGTGGTGTCAGACTTCGCCATGCGCTCCAGCAACTGCCCTTCGGAATAGAAACCGACCCGAGTCTTGAGGGCAGACAGGATCTGCCGCTGCATGAGGAGGTCTCCGTACCGCCTGAGGGGACTGGTGATCTGCGTGTAGTGGTCCACCCCCAAGGCAGCGTGCCGCCCGGGCTGCATGGTGACCGAAGCGCGCTTCAGCTTGCGAATGGTGGCGTGAATGTAGGACGGATTTCGGGCGTTGTCGACGGTCCAATTGAGCTCGTCTTCCGGGGCATCCTGAACTCGGTAGATGGTGGGAATGTTTCGCTCTCGCAGGAACTGACCTGTTTGCGTACAGGCGGTGACCATGAACTCCGACACCAGTCGCCGGGACTTTGCCCAGGTATCGATCACTTTGAAGGTCACCTTCGAGTCGTTCACCTGCACCTTGATTTCCTTGGGAAAGAACTGCAGCGCTCCGCGAGTTCGTCGGTCTTCCCAAAGGGATTCGGACAGCTCGAACAAGGTACGAAGTTGGTAGGGGTCGTCTCGTGCGGAGTCCTCCAGAACCTCATCGGCCTCGTCGTATGAGATTCGCTTCGTCAGGGTGCAAACAGCGGGGGCGACGGAAACGTCAAACAGCTTCCCCTTTTGATCAAAGGAGAGGCAGTGGTCAATCACCAGTCGCTCTTGCCCCACAGCCAGGGTGAGCAGCTCGGCGCCCAGCTCTGTTGGAAGCATGGGGTATCGAGTGACAGGGTGGTAGATGGTGCTGGCCCGCCTCATGGCTTCTTCGTCCGCAGGGGAACCCGAGGCGATGGCGGAAGCGACATCACAAATGAGGACGTGGACTCGGGTCCCTCCCGGGTGAACTTCCACCGCCAGCGCGTCATCGACTTCCGTCGTATCTGGGTCGTCAATGGCCACACTGACCAGGTTGTCCAGCCGGTTGCGCCCCTGAAATCGCCCTTCCACTCGGGTGCGAATGTCGGCAATGGAGTCCAATACTTCTTCTGGAAAGTCGGTTCGAGCCCCCAGCCGCAGCAGGTTCAAGTCCTCGTTTACATCCCAGACGCCGGCATCCACCAGGAAGCGAAAGGCCTGTTCCGGGGAAGGGGAGGAGATTCCGGGGAAGAGCTTCTCCAGGACTCGAGCGGCCAAAGAGTTGTTGGCGTCGTCCAGAACCATCTTTTTTACGGCGAGCAAACCTGCCTGGACGTCGGGATCGAGATCGTCTTCGGTGAGCTCTCCTGCTTTGAGTTGGAGCAATTGAGAGACGGTCCTCGTGGACTCCTCGTCCCGCTTCTGCACTCGCTTGAGTTGCTCCATCTTCTCGTCGTATTGCTTCTGGGTGAGGAGGACGAACTCGTCGTCCTTCATCTTGAATGGAGCATCGGGCTCGGCCAATCGAAGGGCCAGGGCGTCCAGGAGTTCATCATCCGTGTCGTCGCCGATGAGGGCCGCTATGTCCTCCAGGAGAACGGCCCCTTCCTCCTCTTCGAGGAGCAACTCCCACGGAGTCCCGAGATCCAGTGTCGCTGCCAGTTTCTGGGCGTTTTCAAGGGCCAAAACAGGGTCCGTATTGCTGCACATTCTCTCGGAGATCCGGATGATCTCCTTTGGAGAGACGGCCCGGGAGGCCCCTCTGTGGTTCACTAGAACCCCTTTCTTCGAGGGCCCGTCGACACAAGCCGATGTGATCTCTCCGTCCAGTTTGAGGAATACCAGGTGTCCCTTGATGGCAAGGGCATCTTCGCTACGCATAGGTGGACTCAAGTTCCCCCCGAATTCGTTTGGTCAGTCGTGTATAACGCTGGCGAGTGGCATCATTTTGGATGGCTCGATTGACGGCGCGACTGGTGCCGATGATGACGACCAGTTGCTTGCCTCGGGTCATCGCGGTGTAGAGGAGGTTTCTTCGCAACATGACGAAGTGCTGGGTGTGCAGCAAGAGGACCACCGCAGGATACTCGGAGCCCTGAGACTTGTGCACGGTGACGGCGTACGCCAGG
>CALFHQ010000687.1 GCA_937876385.1 uncultured Pseudomonadota bacterium | reverse complement strand
CTCATGGCCAATCTCGTCAAATTCCCCGGGCCCATGTTCTCCTTCCTCACCTGGGACCCCCACTTCTCCTCTGAAACAGACCCCTTCCCCGTGGATTTCGTGTTGGGGACCCTGGGCAAAGGGCTGCTGGCGCTCACCGTCCTCCTCATGGCGGTGTACTACCTGCGAGGGGGAACGATTTTTGTGACGGTGGCCCGCTTCTTCCGCCGCCCGCGGCCCCTCTGGATTGCTCTTTGGGTCCTCTTTGCCGGGTTGGGAATGAGGCTACTGGTGGGCCTCGGGACCCGCTACTTCGACGCCCTCAAGCACGCCAACGCCAGGCACCTCGGCCTTGTCAGAGAGCTTCCAAGGGAACTCCTCATGATGCGTCCAGAGTCTATCATGGCGTACATCGGGGCGATTCTCATCGGCCTGGTCGCTCTCTTGAAATTCAGTCCCATGGGCGGTTGGCTTGCAAAGAAGTTGCGCTTCCTGTCCACCCCCGCTCGAGCCGTCGCCGGGTTGCACAAGCGCCTGGCAACGTCACTCCTCCTTCCTGCTCTCGGGGCCGTTCTTGCCCTCGGTGCCTTCATCCTCATGGCCATGGGAGTCAACGGCTTTGTTCAATCGGGAAGCCTCGCAGAAGGTTGGTGGGGAGCAGCTTTC
The DNA here is from genome assembly GCA_937876385.1 of uncultured Pseudomonadota bacterium. Lineage (GTDB taxonomy): Bacteria > Myxococcota_A > UBA9042 > CAIXZC01 > CAIXZC01 > CALFHQ01. The sequence goes on along the minus strand of CALFHQ010000687.1, from coordinate 1,565 downwards.
TTCTCATCCGCCATGGTCTGGCTTGGCCTTGCCCTGCCGCTTCTCGTCGGTGCGGCCTTGGTCGTTCCAGCGCTCCTGGGGTTGACCAAAGAGCGATTGGCCGTGCGGGATGTTGCCCTGTGGCTTCTCGTCGCAGTGACTGTGACCCTTCTGGCTTTTGCCGGGAAACTGTTTAGAACCTCCACCATGACCGCCCCAGACGTTTGGGTCTTGATGTTGGCTTCCTTCGTTCTGGTGCTGGACTCGGTGCTGGTGTGGAGCGCTTCGTCGAAGTGTCGTTTCCACACCACGTCCTGGCTGTTTGCCCTGGGTGCCGTTGTCTGGTTTGTTGTCCCCCTGGCGAACCGTTGGCCCTTCGTGGAAGGAACCGTCTATCCGTCCTCCTCCGCCAATTTCCTCCATTACCTTTTCCTGGAGAGCAAGACCACCTGGCTCCTCCTGCTTCCCATCTTGTTCCTCATCGCCAACGCCCTGTTTGAACCCTTCGACCGATGGATTCGACGGATCCCAAAGGTCGCCGGGACCCTCGATGGAGCCGGGGAGTGGAATCCTGGAAAGTGGCCCGCGGCCATCCAGAAGCCGGCAGTCGCTCAAGTCCTTATCACCCTGGTCATCGTTGCATTTGCTGCGTTTTTTGGAGCAAAGCTCCTTCCCTCCTTCTCCAAAGAAGTTTCCCAGAAGCACATCCTTGGAATTTACTTCAAGGCAGAGGGCACCGACCAGATTGGAAACGACATCTTCAAATACCAGAAAGGGGAGAGTGGAACGGGGGAGGACCGCAACTTCTACACCGCACCGATCCCAGCAGTCGCTTCCCAGAATGAGCTCACCCAGGTTCTCCTGGCTGACAAAGACGAGCTGGTGAAGGTCGTTCGAAGCTCCACCGATCCGGGAGAACCCTACGTCGTCCTGCGGGGATTTGACCCCGCAAATGACGCCGATGGAGACGGACACCGCGATTTCGAGGCAGCAGCCGGGCTCGCCACCGATGTGGAAGGCAAGACGGTCACCGATTCCACACAGACCTGGACACCGGGACAGTGGAAAGATGCAGTCTTCGTGGATTGGCGCGGAACCGCTGTGAAGGTCGAAGACAACACCAAAGACACCGTGACGCTGGCCTTCCCTCCCGGCATGGATCCGGCGCGCACAGAGACCCTTCGCTACGTCCTGGACAGCCCCGACGCCCCCAATCACCAGGCCTCCGCCATGGAGAAGGAGCGTTACTATGTAATCCTGAGTCAGGATTCCTTCTCCAGCGTCAACCACAGCTTCAGAACAAAAAGTGGTGGTCGGCATGTACCTGTCCTCGACAGCAGCAACGCCAACTTCCTTTTGGCAGCGTCCTACCTTGAGGAAGGAGAGGAGAACCACAACCGTTTTGCCCAGGCAACTCTCACTCCTGAAGAGTTCTCCAAACTGAAAGACGTCAAGGGTGGGTGGGTGGACTTCGACTCCAAACTCAAGTTCCTCGGGTACACCATCAACTCCGACACCGTCGGTCGAAACGACAAGGTCAAGATTCGCTTCTACTTCGAGGTCACCGGGAACATCACCGCCAACTG
>CALFHQ010000686.1 GCA_937876385.1 uncultured Pseudomonadota bacterium | reverse complement strand
CAAAGCACGGTCGAAGGCGGGCAGCGTCGCCGCAAGCTGACACGACCCCGAAGGACATCCTCACCCAGGGAGGAAGTGGCCGTGCAAAGCACGGTCGAAGGTGGGCAGCGTCGCCGCAAGCTGACACGACCCCCAAGGAAATCCTCCCACTCAAGAGTATCGGTCTTCTTCCCAGGGGTAGGCTGTGTTGGAGTAGCCGCGGGTTTCCCAGAAGCCTGGTTCGTCGATTTCCACAAGGCGGATTCCGGTGATCCATTTGGCGCTCTTGTAGTAGTAGCGGTCGGGGATGAGGGCTCGGGCCGGTCCACCGTATTTTTTTGGGAGAGGCTCACCGAACAACTGCGTGTTGATCATCACGTTGGGTTTCCAGGTCTCCTCGATATCCATGTTGCTGGAGTACCCGTTTTCCGACTCGAAAATGACGAACTTTGCTTTGTTGGTGGGATTCACGACGGCGTAAATGTCCGACAGCAGAACCCCTCTTCGCTCGGTGTCGAACACCGTCCAGGTTGTTACGCAGTGAACGTCGCAGACGATGTCTGTCATGGGGAACATCTCGTTGAACTCGTCCCAACTGAGGTCCAACGGATTCTCCACCTCTCCGGTGACTGTGAATCGCCACTCTTCGAGGGTTCTGGGATCAGCGTTGGAGCCTAACACCGGCATCACTTCAAGGAGATGCTGCCCGGGAGGAAGGCGAGGCTTCTCGACGTCCGCTTCGCTCATCTCGTCTGAAATCTCCGGGGCATCCGACTGGTCTGTCAGGTCTTGGGCGTCCGGGGAAGAGACCTCTGAATCGCTTAGATCCATCACGTCCTCTGGAGGAGTGATGACGTCCGCCGCAGCGAGATCCACCTGGTCGATGAAATCGGCGATCTCCTGGTCGTTCATCTCCGGGAGGGCGTCCAGGTCGAGGTCTTGAAGATCCTTTGGAGTGGGTTTGGAGCCGTCGCTCGAACATGCCCCAAAAGGGAATCCGATGAGGCCGGAGCCAAAGATCACGGCTCCCCCCCATGCGGTCTTCAGGAACTTCCTTCGCTGCATCAGCCCCTTCCCGGGGGATGGATTCGTTGGAGGGGGATTGGTTTTCTCTGTCATGGGTGGCCCTCGGTGTCGTTTCGCCGGTGCTGACACAACACTAGGAACGCAACCGCTTGGAATTCAAGGGAAGGGAGGGGCTATTTCCCGAACCAGGCCGGCATGGAAGAGAGGCCGTCGGAGGTGATGGCGGTGCTGGTTCCATCGTTGATGTCCACCACCAACAGATTCGTCTTGTCGCCGTTGGAGACGGTCAACACGATCTTGTCTCCGGTGAGGGACCAGTCGATTTGCTCGGGCAGGATCCCCGAAAGGGAGCCCGGAGTTATGTCCTTTGCCTCAAGATCCCCGGCTCCATTGGCGCCCAACAAGATGACCTTGTCTCCTTGCACCGAAGCCAGAAAGCGCATGGGAGAGATGGTCACCACGGAGTCTGCCGTCTGTCCATCGAAGGTGAACTCATACAGTGTCTCTGGCTCTTCTCCACTCAGGTCCAGAATTTCGTAGAAGTTCGGCTGAGACCGGTACGCCACCGCGGCCCAGGGTTCATCGGGGAAGGGGGAGAAGGTGGCCACGGTATCCTCTTCGATATCGAGGAACGGAGCCTTCTCGCCGGTGTTGCTGTTGATGGCGTAGAGGAGCTTTATCTGCTCGTCGATGAGGGTGTACAGGGTTGCGCCGTCCAGGGACCAGTAGAGGGGGCCGTAGGTGACCTCGGGTTCAGCCTGAGCGACAACGCTTTCAGCATCGAACACTCCGCCGTCTTCCACTTCGTAGTCGGTGGTTCCCACCACCTGGACTCCGTTCACCACACCTCGAAGAACCAAGGTTCCAGAGCCCGGCGGAACGGCCACGGTGAAGGCTCCGCCGCCTGCGGTCAGTGCGGTTGTGGTCCCACCGGTGTGAGCCACCGTGCCCCCGACTACGGGGTTGGCGATGGCCCCGGTTCCAAAGCGGAAGGAACCGGTGACGGTGGCGGTTTCCATGGAAGGCTCAAACACTCGCATCAGGTCCACACCGGGGGTAATGGCATAGCAGGCGCTTCCATCCACACTGACCACGAAGACGTTCCAGCGTTTGGAGCTGAAAGTCGCTCGGTAGTTCGAGATGAAAGCCAGGAACTGGCGATCGGGGGACCACGACGGATAAAGGACGCTGACCTCTGGGTCGTTGAAACGGGTGAGGGCGACTTCCTGGGAGCCGTCATCGGTGGTCAGGTAGATGTCGCTGCCACCTTCGGCATGCTGCTTTACGTAGGCGATGAGGTTGTTCATGGAGGCGGTTCGCTTGCTGGTGTTTCCGAAGACGGCGGGAGCTTCGCCCATTCCCAGACCACACGCAAAGGGTGTTGTGGCGGTGCCGGTATCTTCCTGGGAGACCAGGTCGGGGAGGGAAGAGGGGATGTCCGCTTCTGCTTCCTCACACACCAGTTTGGTGGATTCGCTACCGCAACCGGTGAGGGCAACGGTGCCCAGCGCCACCATCACCACGAGGACGCCGAAATGGGTTCGTCGTCGCAGGGCGATGCCCGCCAGGAGCAACGCCAGCAGGAGGAACCATTCGAGTCCGCTTCCTTGGGTGGATATGGAACATCCGGAGGACTCTTTGACCTCTTGGCAGTTTGGATTGTCGGGGTCCAGGATGCTGAGTCCGTCGCTGGTGACGTCGTCTCCGGTTTCATTTCCCGGGGCAGAGCCTGGGGTAATGAGGGCGTCGTCTCCGAAGGTTCCAACGACCTTGCCCCAGGTCCAGACATCCGAATCCACTACATCCCCGCCGGTGGAGTCGCCGGTTGTGACGTCTTCGCCGGGGATGGGGCCGGGGTTGCAGCCCTGGCCGTCGTCGAATTTGATGATCTGGTGCCAGTTGCCCACAGCAAAGCCTGCGTGTTCACAGGGGAAAGCGATTCCATAGTAGCCCCCCTGTCGTTCGGCTTCCGGAACGAACTTCCAGGTGGACCCGCCGTCGGTGGTTTTCAAGATGACGGCGCTGTTGCCCATGGAAACCGGAGTCTGTCCGACGCTGCCACCGACGTAGCCCACGACGGGATTTACCATCACCGGTTTGGTCAAAGCGACAACGGGACCTCGTTCGTGGGTGGGGAGAGAGACGTTGGTCCAGCTTTGTCCGCCGTCGGTTGTGCGTCGAAGGACGGTGCTGGGTTCTTCGTTGGTGCTTGCCACGGCCAGGCCGATATTCTCGTCGATGAAGGTGATTTGTGTGTAGTAGTAAGGAGTGCCCACCTGGACCGGGGTAAAGGAGTGCCCGCCGTCAGTGGTTTTCATGATGACGCCGTCGTTCAAGACATTGTAGCCAATCACGGTATCCTGCCCGGAGTAGGGGTCCTGCTCAACGACCTCTTCCTGGGTTCCGCCGGCCACCCAACCTGTGGTGTTGTTTATAAAGTGGAGGCAGATCAGCGAGGGATCGATTCCCGTGTCCGTGGAGTCCCACCCCAGCCCCGCATTGGGTGTGAAGTAGACTTTGCTCTCGGCCACTCCATAAATGTAGTTGGAGCTGGGGGCGTAGATCTGGTTCATCATGGCGAACATTCCCATCCCAGCTACCTGGACGGCCTCGAACCCCTGTCCGCCGTTGGAGCTCTTGAAGATCCCCAGTCCGGCGGCCCAGACGTTCATCTGGTCGGGCATGGTGACAGTGAGGGCAAAGGCGAACTGCCCCGGAAGGGCGGTGGTCTGCCACGCATCTCCACCATTCTTTGTCCAGTAGATGATCGGTTTCTGGGAGCCACTGGTGTTCTCGATTCCCACCGCAACGGCGTTTTGGTCGTCCACCGCCGCCACACCGACGAGGTCGTTCCCGTCTCCCATGGTCTGGTTTTGATTGATCCACTCTGCATGGCCGAGGGTGGGGGCCAGAAATACCATCGCCAGGGTCCAAAGGACTGTCCATACACTCTTTGTCATGTCTTCCTCGAAGGTCGTGAGCTCATCCACCAGATTGGTACCCTTCGGCACCAAATCGACTGCATTGTGCCTTGCGGATTGGGGAAAATCAAGGCAGTTGGGAGGTGTTGGAGGGCGTACTTGCGCAGAACTCCTTGAACTTCGGACTTCCCTCTGGGATAATCAGTGGTTCGATGCCCTGAGAGGGAATGGATGAACACAAACAGGCCAGTACTTTGGATTCTCCCGCTGCTTTTTGGACTCCTGGGATGCGGCACACAGACTGTCGATTCCAACGTCGACTCCACCTGCTTTGCCAGTTGCGTGGGGTATGAATGTGGAGGCGATGGGTGTGGAGGTACTTGTGGAACGTGCTCTCCCGGTTTGACCTGCAACGCCGGCCTTTGCCAGATAGGAACTCCCGACGACAGCGAGGATGTCACCACATGGGATGTCTCGGGACTGGGAGATTCCTACGTCGCTCCGGAGATCGAAGACCCCGAAGCGGACTCTGACGACGATGGAATCAAGGACGGCGAGGACAACTGTCCCTTCGACTACAATCCGGCCCAACTGAATTTCGACAACGATCCTGGTGGCGACTCCTGCGACCCCGATGACGACAACGACGGGGTCCCCGACGAGTTCGATTGCAATCCCAAGGATGCCAGCATGGGGGAACAGGGGATCGAGATTTGCGATGGATTGGACAACGACTGTGACGGCTCCATCGATGAGGACGCCGATGGGTGCATCCCTCTCTACGAAGATCAAGACGGAGACAACTACGGGGTCCTGGGAACACAGATTTGTGCATGCCCCGGAGCGACCCCAAACCGCGCCGTGAAGTACGGCGACTGCAATGACCTGCACACCGAAGTGAACCCCGGTGCAGCGGAAATCTGCGACGACATCGATAACGACTGTGACGGAAATACCGACGAAGGGTGTGACGCCGACGGGGACGGCTGGTGCAATGACCTTCTCCCCATCGTAGGTACCCCCGCCGTGTGCGTTCACGGCCCGGGCGATTGCTACGACAGCTCTCCGGCGGCCTTTCCCGGCGCCTACGAAGATCCAGGAGATGGAATCGACAACGACTGCGATGGTATCGTTGACGAAGCCATCGAATGCCCTGGACCATGCACGGGTCACACCACCGATGCCTACCTTTGCGCCTTGGAGATGTGCTTTGATTCCGGAACCCTGTCCAACCCAAACTTCTACTCCCCCACCGGAGACAGCATCAGCACTGCCTGGGCAGCGGTGAGTCACTTTGGCTCTGCCAGCAACGATCTCACCCCCCAAGGTGGCACGTCGTATGCGCTTCTGGCCACGGGACCCGCCACGGGAACCTTCCACTCGGAAGACTTGAGCGGTTACGGCACCGCCAATGACCCCTACTCTTCCGATTCCTACGAGACCCACGACAACGTCGAGTTTCGAGTCACACTGACGGCCCCCTCTCAGGCCCTCGGTTTCTCCATCGACTATGTCTTCATGTCTGAAGAATACGAGGAGTTCATCGGCTCCTCTTTCAACGACAAGTTCTACATCTTCCTCACCGCCCCCAACACCACCAACAACCAGAAGACCATCATTAACTTCACAGACTGCTCGAGCCCCAACTCCTACCACGACTTCGTGGACCCGGACACCGGGAAGAAGCAGTGTTACATCGCCATCAACACAGCCTACAGCGAGCCGTGCCCCAACGCCCCCACCAACATCTCTGGAACCGGATTTGAGTGCGGCTTTGCGGACGAGAATCACGGTTCATCGACGGGTTGGCTCGTTACTTCCTGGCCCATTGAACCCAACGAGACCTTCGACCTCGTGTTCCACATCCACGATACCTCTGATGGGATCTATGATTCGTTGGTGGTTCTGGACAACTTCCACTGGTTGAGCACGCCGTTTACCCCGGGGACATCCTCCCACAGCGATTGATCCGGCTCTTCACCCTCCACCCACTCCATTTTCCTTTGAAATGTGGTGGCTGCGCTTCTATACTTGCCTGTCGATTTCTCTCCGGAGTGCGCATGAGTCAGGATTGTCCCTTTTGTCCGAAGCAACATCGCTACATTCTGGAACACGGCGCAGCAGCCGCCTTGTTCGATTCGTATCCCGTGAATCCCGGGCACATTCTTGTGGTGCCAAAGGCCCATCGACGAGACCTCTTTGAGTGCACGCCGGAGGAGATTCGAGACATGTGGACCGTCGTGGAGATGGCCCGAGAGCTCTTGGAGCACCAGTACCATCCCGAGGGGTACAATGTGGGGGCGAACGTGGGGGCTCAGGCGGGTCAAACGATTTTCCACTGCCACATCCACGTCATCCCTCGGTACATCGGGGACGTCGAGGATCCGAGAGGCGGGGTTCGGCGAGTGAAGCCGGCCATCAAACCTTACTGACGAGAGGAGAAGAGGATGGGGATGGAGTTGGTCGATTTTCATGTGCATTCAACGGCCTCTGACGGCACGGATTCCCCGGGGGATATCCCGGAGTTGGCTCACAAGGAGGGGATCGTGGCCATGGCCCTCACCGACCACGACACCACCGACGGCGTCCCCGCCTTCCTTCGAGGAACCACCGAGATGGGGATTGTCGGGATCCCGGGAATCGAAGTGTCCACCGAAATTGACGGCAAACGACTCCACATGCTGGGGTTCGGGGTGCCGGCAAAGGGACCCTCTCCACTTCACAAGTTCTTGACCGTTGTTCGACGATGGCGGGACGAAAGAAACCTGGAGATGGTGGAACGGTTCAACGCCTTGGACATCAAGATGAACCTCCCTGAAGTCGTCGCTGAAGCAGGGGGAAAGGTGATTGGCCGCCCTCACTTCGCCAAGCTGTTGCTTAGAATGGAAGTGGTCGGGAGCCTGGATGAGGCCTTTCGCAGATATCTGGGAAACAACGGTCCGGCCTTTGTACCAAAGCGCAAACCTTCTGCGCAAGAGGTCATCGATGTGTTGCACGCTTCGGGTGCTGTGGCCATAGCGGCCCACCCGAAGACCTTGGAAGATCACACCATGACCGGGCTTGAGAAGAGCCTGGATGCGCTGGTGGAGGCGGGGTTGGACGGCCTGGAGATCTACCATCCGGATGTCTCTCCCGCGCTGCGCAGGCGGTTGCAGTCCTACGGTGAGCATCACGGACTCATCTACTCGTGTGGCTCCGACTATCACGGGCGCAACAAGAGCAAGGCTCGGTTGGGGCGCGGGCACAAAGGGGTGCGAATTCGAGAGCATTGCTCGCAGTCGCTCCTGAACAGACTGACTGAATTGGGACTCGTTACGAAACGATAAATGACAAGAAAGGAGAAGCCTTTGATGAAACGAATCTTCAGCAAAGCGGGCATTATCGCAATTGCAATCCTCGGCCTGGCCGGATTGGCGTTTGCCGGGGTGCGAGCCTACAAGCCGTCGGGAGATGCCCTCAGAGAGGACGTTCCCGGAGCGTACAAGTGGAGCTTGACCAGCGTCTATCCCAGCGTGGCGAAGTGGAATGAGAGCTACGAACACGTCGAGGGGAAGCTGAGCAGCATTTCTTTGTGCAAAGGGAAGTTGGGCATTGATGCGGCGCAAACCCTTCAGTGCCTCACTGAGCTGTCGACGTTGAAGCAGGAAGCGGATGCCCTGTACGCCTACGCCTTCCAGGCCTGGTCCGTGGACATGCTCAACGAAGAAACGCAGAAGCTCCAGGAAGAGGCCATCGGATTGGCAGCGAGATTGGGAGAAGCAGCGTCTTTTGTGGACCCCGAGCTGCAACTCATTCCGGCAACGAAGTGGGAGAAGATGGTCGCCGAGAAGGGGCAACTTCAGGAGTATCAGTTCCACTACAAGGACCTGAAACGGCGGGAGAAGCACCTGTTGTCCTCCGAGATGGAGAGCATCATGGCTCAGACCATGCCCATGCGGGAAGGTCCCTACACCGTGATGAACTCCCTGGCCCAGGAGATGTCATTCCCCAAAATAAAGGACGAAGATGGGAAAGACGCAGCCGTTAACTTTGCGACCTTCGGCACCTTTAGAGGTTCCAGCAATCGAGAAGTGGCCAAAGCAGCCACACAAGCCTTCTTCAGCACCCTCTTGAAGTTCAAGAACACCCTGGCCTCTTCCTTGGCGACTTCTGTAAAGGGAGCCGTCTTCGAGGCCAAAGTCAGGGGATACCGGTCGTCTCTGGAGCAATCTCTGGACGCCGACAATGTGCCGGTGGAGGTGTACACAAACCTCATCAAGACCACCGAGAAGAACCTCCCGAAGACCCTTCATCGCTATGTTCGGCTGCGCAAGAAGCTCATGAAGTTGGACGAGATTCACTACTACGACATGTACTCCCCCCTCTTCCCTGATTTCCAGAAGGCTTACACCTATGACGAGGCCACCAATCTCATCTCCGATGCACTACGGCCCATGGGGCAGGACTACCTCACCATCTTGAACATGGGAATGGAGCCGGGATCCGGCTGGACCGACGTCTACCCGAACAAAGGAAAGAAGGGGGGAGCCTACTGCAACGCGGCCTATGGCACCCATCCCTATGTCTTCTTGAATCACATGAATACGTTGGACGATATTTTCACCGTGGCTCACGAGTTCGGCCACGCCATGCACTTCTTCTTGTCCCATCAGAAGCAACCCTATCCAACCTCGGAGGCGCCCATCTTCCTGGCTGAAATCGCCTCTACTTTCCACGAAGAGATGCTGCTGAGCTACCTGCTGAAGGAGACCACCACCAAAGAAGAGAAGCTGGTCTTGCTCAACAAGCGGATCCAGAACATCCGTCTCACCATTACACGGCAGACGATGTTTGCCGACTTCGAGATGCAGATGCATGCCGAAGTGGAGAAAGGGGGTGCGCTCACCGCTGCCAGGATGAGCGAAATCTATGCCGGGATCGTCAAGAAGTACTTCGGGCCCGACTTCACCTTCGACGAGCACGATGCCATCGAGTGGGCCTACATCCCCCACTTCTACTACAACTTCTATGTCTACAAGTACTCCACCGGGCTCATGTCAGCCATCGTCTTCTCTCAG
>CALFHQ010000685.1 GCA_937876385.1 uncultured Pseudomonadota bacterium | reverse complement strand
AGTTGATGAAGGCGCTCAAGGATCTCGAGTTGGACGAGGAAACGATCATCGTCCTCACGGCGGATCATGGCGAGGTCATGGACCCCATCCACAATTGTCGTTCGTCGAGGGACGGTCGCCGGGCTCTGCACCTCCACGGAATCACCCTGTACGACGAAGAGATTCATGTCCCCATCATCTTCCGGGCCCCCGGTACCATTCTTCCTCAGACTTCTGACACGGTGGCTCAGCACGTGGACATTGTCCCCACGCTGTTGGACTTCCTGGGCCTGAAAGCCTCTCCACGAATGACCGGGCGCTCCCTCAAGGATTCTCTGGTGGAAGGGGGCAAGGTCCTGGCCGACATTGCGGTGTACGCAGAGCGTTGGTTGGTGCGAACGGTTCGTTTAGGAGGGTGGAAGCTCATCTGGCACACCCACAAAGACGGGGTGTGTCCGACGGTGGCCCAAAAGGCCTGTCGTAGCGGTTCCTGGGGGGAGTTGTACCACGTCGCCGAAGATCCCCTGGAACACAACGAGTTGTCAGCAAAGCACCCCGAAAAACTAAAGGAGTTGCGAGATCTCCTGGAGTGCATGCGCAATCGATTCCACGAAATGGCAGGCTCCGATTCGCCGAAACCCTAGGCTTCTACAGCATACCCTCAGCGATCCACTGTTCGATGGATTCGGGGGTGAGCTCCTTTCCCCAAATCTGGGAGCATTGCTCCGTCATCCACTGGGCGCCTGGCACTGGGGGTAGGAGTTGGTCGACGTCAAAGAGGGTGACGGTGGAACCGGCCAGTTCGAGGAGTCTTTCTGGGGCCCAATCGATGGGTTGGTTGGATTCGTTCTTGTCGTGCACCATTTGCAGCAGGTTTCTTATAGCCGCGGGCTGGAAGATGAGGTTGATGGCTTGTCCGGGGCGGGCGATTCCGTGGATAACGTAGCTGGTCATGAAGGTCCAGGCGACGGGGAGGCTGAAATCCCCCATGAGCAGTCCGTGGTCTAAGGGGAGCTGGTTCCAGTCAGGCTCGTCGTCGTGTTCGATTCGCATCAGATCAACCAAGTCGTTCAAGGAAGCCAGGGTGGCGGAGCCTTCGTACGGGACGAGGGTGTCCCAGGTGTCGTGGGCGATGAAGAAGGGCATGTCGATTGCTTGGGCTACGGCTTCGGCGGTCCAGTTTTCGTAGTGGGTGCCGGGGTCGTCGGGGTGTCCGCCGGTGGTCTTGTAGATGCGAGTCAGGTATGGAGCTCGGAAGTTCTCGTGTTCCTGTTTTTTGGCCGCGTCGGTGATTTCAACATCCACAAAATCGGTCCAGAAGCGGGTCTGAATGGCAAAGTCTCCCAGCGGGGCGAGGGCCGCTCCCACTTTCGGTCGAACTCCATCGGGTGCAAAGGCCGCGCCGTAGAGGGCCTCGAATCCTCCCCAGGAGGCTCCCCAAATGGCGATGTTGTCGGTGTCGGCGTTTTCTTCTTGGGCTAACCAGGCGAGTCCCTGGAGCATATCGACGACATCGTTTTCGATGCTCTCTTCGGTGTAGAAGCGGCCGTAGATGGCGAGGACGTGGTAGTTGTGCAGGAGGTACAAGAAGGTCTGGTCGATGTAGTCTTCGGGGGACAGGGCGTTTCCGGCGCCGGCGGCCACAGTATCCACTGCTTCCCCGGTCCAGTCGATGACGTCGTAAGGCATGGTTTGAACCACCACGGGTGCCTTTCCTTCCACCCCCTGCCGTTCCACCCACTGGGCGTAGGTGGGGCTCGCGCCGGGAGATTCAAGCCTCAGCAGCAGTGATTGCACGACCACTCCTTCCACCTCTACATCGATGGTTCGAAGGACCGTCGCGGTGATTTCTCCGTTCAGCGCCGGAGGTCCATTTTGGGTATCGATGGAGTCAGCACCGTCGTCGTCGGTGTCCTGCAATGTTCCGTCGTTGGCTGCTTGATCCGGCAATCCCTGGGAGTCTTCCACTTCCAGATCGAATTTCTCCGCATCGTTGATGTTGTCTTCCCCCTCTCCATCGAGGTTGGCGACGAGATCTTCGGTGGGTGTCTCGGCGCTTTGTGAAGAGCAGGCCGACGCCAGGACGATTGCCAGAAAGAGGGCACCAAAGAACCGTTTGACGAAATGTGCAGTCATGGTCACTCCGTGGGGAAAAACGACTGGGAGAGGATAGCAAAGGGTGTGGAGCGAAACAAGCAATGGTATTTGCTGGAATCAATGGGGGTTACGCACCCTCTCCGGGGGGAATTTTGCCTTTACATCGGGGGAGCAAAATGCTATGGTCCCGTGGTTATTTTGCGAGGCTTAGGAGTGCATCAATGAGTGAAGAAACGAAAGCTCCCGAAGAGCTCCAGGAAGTGGCAGAGATCGAACACAACGAAGGCGACTATACAGCGCACAACATCAAGGTCCTCAAGGGGCTGGATGCCGTTCGGAAGCGTCCGGGAATGTACATCGGCGATACCGATGACGGCTCTGGACTTCACCACATGGTTTTTGAAGTGGTGGACAACTCCATTGACGAGGCGTTGGCTGGGCATTGCGACCGTGTAGACATCGTCATCCATGCGGACAACTCCGCCACGGTAATGGACAACGGCCGTGGGATTCCGGTGGACATTCACGAGGAGACCGGTCGGTCAGCGGCAGAGCTGGTCATGACCGAGCTGCACGCCGGTGGAAAGTTCGATGCCAACTCCTACAAGGTCTCGGGTGGTCTTCACGGTGTGGGTGTTTCGGTTGTGAACGCCTTGTCGGTGTGGCTGAAGCTGGAGATTTACCGAGATGGCAAGGTTTGGTTCCAGGAATATGACACAGGAAAGCCGATCACCGAGTTCATCGTCATCGGGAAGACGGAGCGGACTGGAACGAAGGTTACCTTCATGCCCAGCAGCGACATCTTCACCGAGATCGTCTTCAGTTTCGAGATTTTGAGCCAGCGGCTTCGAGAGATGGCGTTCCTGAATCCGGGTCTTTACATCCACCTGGAAGACGAGCGAAACGGCCGGCACGTTGAATACCACTACGAGGGTGGCATCGTCCACTTCGTCGAGCACCTGGCAAAGAACAAGTCTCCCTTGATTCCAAAGCCCATTTACATCGAGGCGGACAAGGAGCAGATCCATGTGGAGGTCGCCCTCTTCTGGACCAGCGCATTCCAGGAGACCATCTATACCTTCACCAACAACATTCGAAACAAGGACGGTGGAACGCACCTCTCGGGTCTTCGTTCGGCCTTGACTCGAACGGTCAACGGCTATGCCCAGACGACGAACCTGGGGAAGAACGCCACGACCTTGTCTGGAGAAGATGTCCGAGAAGGGTTGTTGTGCATCTTGTCGGTGAAGCTCCCCGATCCGAAGTTCTCCTCCCAGACCAAAGACAAGCTCGTTTCCAGTGATGTGAAGGGAGCCGTCGAGGCCATCGTCAACGAGAAGCTCACCGAGTACTTCGATGAGAACCCCAACGACGCCAAGCAGATCATCTCCAAGTGTTCTGAGGCAGCGAGAGCCCGAGATGCTGCTCGACGTGCCCGAGAGATGATCCGACGAAAGGGAGCCTTGGACACAGCGTCCCTCCCCGGCAAGTTGGCCGACTGTCAGGAACGTGACCCTGCCCACTCCGAGCTGTTCATCGTCGAAGGTGACTCTGCTGGTGGTTCTGCAAAGCAGGGGAGAGCACGAAAGTTCCAGGCAATCCTTCCCTTGCGTGGGAAGATCCTCAACGTGGAGAAGGCTCGCTTTGATAAGATCTTGAAGAGTGACGCCATTGCCATGCTGATCACGGCTTTGGGAACCGGAATCGGGCCGGAGAGTTTCGACCCTGCCAAGGTTCGATACCACAAGATCATCATCATGACCGACGCCGACGTCGACGGGTATCACATCCGAACTTTGCTGTTGACCTTCTTCTACCGACAGATGCCCGAGCTTATCGAGCGGGGCAATCTGTACATCGCCCAGCCCCCTCTTTACAAAGTCAAGAAGGGGAAGAAGGAGCGGTATCTGAAGGACGAATTGGAGATGCAGCGATACCTTCTGGAATCGGGAACCAACGGCATTTATCTGTTGGCAGGCGACAATCCTCATCGAATCGAAGAAGAAGAGATTTTGACCTTGATGGAAGAGGTCATTCGGTACCAGGAATGGATCTCCCCCTTTGCCCGAAAGTCCGATCTTCGCCTCGTGGACGCCGTATTGTCCGCCACCTCGCTGGTTGCTGCCGACATGGGCGACCAGGAGAAAGTGGAGAGCGCTGCCAAAGCGATGGAAGAATATCTCAAGGTCCAGGCCCCACAGATCTTCCCACTGGCTCTCAACGTGCAAGAAGATGTCGAGCACGGAGCCTTTGAGATCCGAGCCGACACGATCTCCAACGGCC
>CALFHQ010000684.1 GCA_937876385.1 uncultured Pseudomonadota bacterium | reverse complement strand
GTCCGGGTCAGTCTCCCCCTCGACTCCATCCAGCTCCAATCCCACTTCGTCATCGTCATCGTCAATTGGCAACGGGGGCAACTTTCCAGAGACAGGCTGTGCTGACGCTTCCCCACTCCACACCCCGCCAATTCCGGGCATCACCAGCAACAAAACAACGACAAACAGAAGATGGACTCTCACAACCACGACTCTCCTCTCTTGACTCAGGTTCCCGAAGAACGAATTGAGGTATGCTAACACACACTCCCCGCAGTACAACCCCAGGACGGCTCAGACCTCGTCAACGCCGCCCTCGTTCTCCATCGCTCGGGCCAGAATCTCCTCGGCCATGGGCACCGAGCGAGTGTACCATTTGGCCCGCAACTCCTCGACGTCCTCGGGGACGAGGTCCCCACTGCTTCCCAGCCGACGGATCCGCTCTTGCACTGCGTAAAAAAGTGAAATCGCTGCCGACACGGAGATGTTGAAGCTCTGCGTGAATCCTTCCATCGGAATCACAAACACCTGGTCCGAGAGGTCAAGCAGTTCCTGGGAGATTCCGTCGTGCTCGTTGCCAAAAACCAGGGCCGTGGGACGGGTGAAATCCAGCTCGGTAAGGGACACGGCATCTTCCCGCAAAGCACCAGCGCACACGTTGTACCCACGAGCCTTCAACTCTGCGACACAGTGTGCAGCACCCTTGTGTTTCTTCACATCCAACCACTTGTCGGCTCCAATAGAGACCTTCTTGCACGGTTTGAAGGGGGTGCGGTCTTCCACCACGTGCACCTCCTGAACTCCCAGAGCCTCGGCAGTGCGCAGACACGCAGACATGTTGTGAGGATCGTATATGTCTTCGAGGACCAACAGCAGATTGCGGGTGCGCTGGGACAGAATCTGGTCCATTCGAGCCTTGCGCCGGTCGGTAAGGAAAGGGGACAGCACTTCCAGGACGTTCATCCAAGCCACCTCAAGCTGGTCGCGGCCCCCCGCCAACGACTCGCTGGAAGAGAGCGCCAAATTCTGTCAGAGGTTTATCACGGACATCTTGGGGTCGCAAGGGTTGCCGAGTCCATCCCCGTCACTGTCCTCTTGCGCCGGGTTTGGATACCACGGGCAATTGTCCACTTCATCGGGGATGTCGTCCCCGTCATCATCGTCGTCGCAAGCATCCCCGAACTCGTCCCAATCGAAGTTCCACTGGCCGGGGTCGTAAACTCCTGGGCAAACATCCCCGATGTCGTTCGCCCCGTCCCCGTCGTCGTCCTGGTCGCATTCGGCCCCCAGTCCATCACCATCTTCGTCGGGGTGCTCTCCGGCAATTCTGGGACAAGGGTCTTGCCAATTGGGCGTGCCGTCGCCGTCGAGGTCCCCATCACACGCATCTCCAATTCCGTCTTGATCCAGATCAGCCTGTAAGGGGTTGGGCGTGTCGGGACAATTGTCCTCCGCATCCGGGATTCCATCGCCGTCCCCCGGACACGTATTCGAGGGAATGTAGACGCACAGATCCACATCGTTGTTGACGCCGTCTCCATCCACATCCCCATCACACGCATCCCCGTATCCGTCTTCGTCACTGTCTTCCTGGTCCACGTTCTCAGCGTCCGGGCAGTTGTCACGGTCGTCGGAGATTCCGTCCCCTTCCCGATCCGGATCGCACTCTGAACCCAGCCCATCCCCATCGGTGTCGCACTGCGTACAGTTTGGAACCACCGGACAATTGTCGTCCTCGTCCAATGTTGCGTCATTGTCATCATCGGGGTCACACAAGTCCCCTTTCCAGTCGCCGTCTGTGTCCAATTGGTTGGGGTTGTAGATCCTCGGACAGACATCGTCTTCGTCTGGAACCTTGTCCCCGTCGTCGTCATCATCGCAGGAGTCTGGAATCCCATCGGAGTCCCAATCCAACGTCTCATCCCCGAAATCCATTGGGCACGGATCGTCGGCATCCAGCCAACCATCCCCGTCGTCGTCATCATCGCAGTTGTTTCCGAGGCCATCCCCATCAATGTCCAACTGCAAGGTATCGGGAGGCTCCACCAAGGTGGGGCAGAAGTCGTCTACATCCAGAAAACCGTCGTTGTCATCGTCGTCGTCGCAGGCGTCCCCTGCACCATCCCCATCAAAATCACCGTTGGCTTGATCATAATCGAGTGGGCAGAGGTCGTCGTCGTCATTCACCCCGTCGTTGTCGTCATCCTCGTCGACGCAATTCAGGAGGCCGTCCTCGTCGGTGTCTTCAAACCCCTCGTCCGCCGTCCCGTCGCAGTCATTGTCAAGCTGGTCCCCGCACACCTCTTCCTCAGCCGCTCGACCACTGCAAGCAGTGAGACCAGTGGCCTCGCATGATCGCTCCCCACGACACAGTCCCAAGTCAGCATCGGTGTAGCAACTGGTCCATCGACCAAGCTGAGTCGCGCGCAACGAACAACTGCACTCCCCCGATTCGGGGAAGCAGAACGCCTCCCCATCCCCTTCGATGGCCCCCTGGCAAGAATAGCCCTCGGGACAAACCGCGTCACCGTTGCAAGGAACCAGACAGTAGGAACCGGCACCACCAAAGAAACGACAAACTCCCACGGGAGCACAATGAGAATCGTTCTGGCAAGGGTCACACAGTGTGAGAGTCAACGGGATACACAGAGAAACTCCGGACACCGAAACGCAACTCCACTGCGGCGGGCAGGCTTCATCGCAAAGAGCAGAACAGACCAAGCCGTCAGAACCTTCAACACACAGGCCGCTGAGACAGTCGGTCCCCTGCTGGCAGGGCGTTCCCAACTGAAGGAACTCCGGATTCACAACCTCCAGGTCAAGCCCCCCTCCGTCCAACTCTTCGGCGTCTGCCACCTCCGCCAGGCTGTCTCCAACCTCCCCATCGATGACATCCATCACATCTTCCAGGGAGCCATCCACCTCCACGACATCCAACAAGTCCTCAACGAGCCCCTCACCAACATCAAACAGGTCTGGAGCGAGGGCATCCACATAGTCCATCGAGTCGGCATCCGCAACCTCTCCATCGACGTCCAGCAGCCCCTCCGTCACGTCCGCCGCAACCACCCCATCCACAGAGGTATCCGTGTCTCCTCGGAGGGCATCAGAGTCTGGTTGTTGAGATTGTGTGGGACTGTCGTTGGAAGAGCACCCGGCCAGCACCAGCCAAAGGAGTGTAAGGAGCCAAACGGTGCGTCGAGGCCAGTTCATCTTCCCTACTCCCCCCTCAGGAGAATTGCGCCAGAAAGCTACACCGTATCATGCATCGAGAATACGCAGAACTGCAACCACAACTCCCTGAACCAGTGTTCTGGTGCCCTCATCCATGCGTGGAAAGATGGGGGACATCGCTGCATTGGAGGGTTGGAGACGCACCCGGCCGTCCTCTCTGTACAGACGCTTCACTGTGGCCTCGTCGTCCACCAGAGCCACCACAATGGTTCCATCCTCGGCATCGGGCTGAGACCGCACCACCAACATGTCCCCTTCGAAGATCCCCTCCTCGATCATGCTGTCCCCGACGACCTTCAGCGCAAAGTGCTTCCCCCCTCGTCGAACCAAAGACTGGTCCACATTCAATTTTCCTCGAATGTTTCCATCCGCCCACAACGGCTGCCCCGCTGCCACAGGCCCCAGAATCGGCACAGGAATCAGTCCCGAAAGAGCCTGCTCCTGGTCCTGCTCCAACTCCTCTGTGGGAAGAGTCAAGGTCAGTCCACGGGAACGGGAACCTTTTCGCTCAAGATATCCCTTTCTTTCCAAGGCCAGAATGTGATCTCGGACCGCATTGGTAGAGCCGATGTCAAGCTCCGCACCTATCTCTCGATAAGAGGGTGGAAACCCCTGTTTTTCTAAGTGTTTTTTGATGAAGTCGAGGACTTCACGCTGCCGTGGGGACAAGGACAATTTGCTCTCCAACGCAAGAATCCTCTACAGAGTGTACTGAACATAAGTTCAGCAGGCAAGCGAAAATGTTGGAGAAAAAAGGGACTCGTCAGTCGTTATGCCCGTGGATGATGGGAGCTCGAGCATAAACCGGTTCAAGCGTCCCTGACGAGAGGGTTCGGCCCGCTGCAAAATGCGTCGCACAAGCCGCCCCCAACACCGAACCTCGGATGCGGTGGACGTCCCCTCCGGGAATTGCGAACTCTTGGGAGAAGCGCTCTTCAAGCAACTGAGAGTAAAGGGGAACAGCCGAGCCAACCAGCGTAACCAACTCCCCACAAGCGCTCTTCGACACCCCCTCCAAAGCAACCTCCGGAGCCGCAGCAAAGGGCTCCTTGACCTCCACAACGTTCTTCCCATCACACCGATAGAGGGCCATGAAAACCTCCCCCTTCTTGGCATCGATGGCGCAACCGACCAGCCCAGACCCAGAAAGCCCCCGAGCCAACAACTCCGTAGAAGAAACCCCCACACACGGCTTCTCAAGGCTGTACGCCAACCCCTTCACCGTCGTGATCCCCACCCGCAAGCCGGTAAAAGACCCAGGCCCCAGACACACACCAAAGGCGTCTATCGCCGACAGGGACAGTTCATGGGCGCTGAGAACAGCCTCCATGGCAGGAAGCAGAACCCGGGCATGGGCGTAAACCTGATGGGAGGAGAACTCACATACAAGGGCGGCCCCTTTGGTGACTGCCAGGTTCATCCACGGAGAGGACGTGTCCACGGAGAGAACCAACGCACCCTCCCCTTCCAACGGTCCATGGGCGTATCTCTTCTTCCGTCTTGTCCCTCTTAATCCCATCAGAACCACCCCGAAATTTTGTCCCAGTTCCGCATGATGTCGTTCTTGAACACCACAATCATCAGCAACAAAATGAGCACCAGACCGACGTACGCAGCAATCTCTCGTACCTTCAAAGGAACCGGACGACGAATGATGGCCTCAATGGCAAAGAACATCAGATGTCCTCCATCGAGAATGGGAACGGGGAACAAGTTGATGAGGCCTAGAGAAATGCTCAGCCACACCATGATGGTGAAGAAGTACTCCCACCCATGCTCCTCCGTCTTGGAGGCCATGTCGTAAATGAGAATGGGACCCCCCATTTCCTTCATGGGAACGCGTCCCACCACCAGACCACCCACGCTGTACAACGTGATGCGGAAAGCCTCGTAAGC
>CALFHQ010000683.1 GCA_937876385.1 uncultured Pseudomonadota bacterium | reverse complement strand
CCAGATGCTCTGTGCCGAAGGACGCCATTTTGGAGCATTCTTCATCGTAGTGTCGGGGGAGGTCAACTCCTTCAAAGAGCTTCCAAACGGTGAGCGAGTGCCCCTGGGAACAACCGGGAAGGGTCATCTCCTGGGACAAAAGGCCCTCATCGATGGAAAACCACAACCCGTCACCCTGGAAGCAGGCAAACGCACAATCGCCCTTCAGTGTGACCGAGACCTTTTTATGCGACTCTTCCAGGGGGACAGCTCCTTTGCATACAAAGTCCTTGATGTCATCGTCACCGATCTCAGCCATCGACTTCGAGGCATCGACGTGGTCACCCAGAAACTCGCCGACGTCCCACCGGACAAGGCCGGCTCGGTAATGGACCGCCTCAAGCGCATCGGGAACATGCTCGATGACGTCACCTTTGTGTCTCCCAATTCGGAAGATGACTGACGAGGGCTAACCTTTGCACTCTGTGCAGAAGTGCATAACCCCACGAAGGAATCGTTCGATCTCGGGAGGAACGGCCGTGAAATGAAGCAGGAATCCTCCATCGATAGTCTCGGTTGCCTTTCCGTAGAGGTCTCCAGGCATCTCAGTGCCGTCCCAACTCACAAGGAAGAACTTGATATTGGAGTGGAGAGGGACGCTCACCATGGAACGAATCTCCGCTTCCTTCATCGAGAGGGCGGAAATTGCTCCATCGCGGAACCGGTTTCCAGAGTCCTTGCCGCTGTTCACGGAGAAACGAATGGGAATCTCTTTGGGGACCTGGAACAGTGGCTCATGGGCCTTGTCGGGAAGGTACGCATTGTAATCCCCGCCAATTCCCACAACGTCATGAATCGTGATGGCCTCCTTGACCCCCTTCGGCTTCACCTCCATCCGCTGATGGACGGTGACCACGGGACCTGCGGCCTTCAAAGTGGAGTCCGACACCAGAATCTGTCGCTCTACGGTATAGGATTCAATTCGTGCTGCCAGGTTCACATGCTTCCCGACGACACCATACTTGATTCGTTTCTCAGAGCCGATGTTTCCCACGGCCACTCGCCCCGTATTGAGGCCAATTCCCATGGCCACACGGGGCAAGCCGTCGGCAGCGTTGATCACATTGACCCGGTCCATGGCCAACTGCATCTCAATGCAGCAGGCGATGGCGTTGGCAGCATCGTTGCCGTGATTCAGCGGGGCACCAAAGACCGCAAAAATGGCATCCCCCAGAAACTCGATGATGGTTCCGTGGTGGCGCAGAATAATGTCTGTCATCACCCCCAGGAAATTGTTGATTGTGGCAACGGTCTGCTCGGCTGTCTGGCGTTCGGACATGGAGGTGAACCCGCGCAAGTCACTCATCATGATGGTGACCACGCGCTCCTCACCTCCCAACGACACACCTCCGGGATTCTCGAGGAGGTTGCTTACCACCTCGTCGGAGAGGAACTTGCCGAAGGTCTCTCGAATGAAGCGCGTTCGAAGCTCCAACTTGCTTTGACTTTCTTTTAGAGCCCCAATGGCGTCGTTCAACTGAAGGAGTCGAATATAGCCCGTGGAGTGATGGCGGATTCGAGCGACCAATTCTACCACGTCGGGGAGTTTGACGATGTAGTCGTTGGCGCCCCGCTCAAAGGCCTCCGCCTTGGTGCCAGCCTTCTCTTTTCCCGACAGCACAATGATTGGAATGTCCTTTGTTTCTTCGAGCTTGCGAAAATCGTCGAGGACATCGAGTCCACTGACCCGGGGCATCACGAGATCCAGAAGGATTACTGTTGGTTGGACTTCCAGCGCAGTCTCAATGGCCTTTCCCGGGTCACTGCAGTAGTGAAATGCCATGCCAGGTTCGTTGCCCAGAATCTTTCCTACCATCTTCCCAATGAGGTGTTGGTCATCGATTAACAAGACAGAGATCTGGCGCTGTACCGGCTCTGTTCGAACAACCTCCGTCGGTTCCGCAGGCATGGTCTACCCCTTAAGGACTGCAGTTTCTGTCAGGACAACACGTTTTTTGT
>CALFHQ010000682.1 GCA_937876385.1 uncultured Pseudomonadota bacterium | reverse complement strand
TGCCCCAAACCGCCCCCAACCAGAGCATGGCAACGACAATGGCGGGAAAAATGGCGCTGCTCTCCTTGGACAGCAGGGAAACTCCCACCAGAAACAAGGCCACCCAGATCATGGGATGCGTCAGCACCCGGAAGCGGGAATCCTTGAGCACCAAGCCAATCAAGAGCACTGCCGACACACCGGTCAGAGTCCCCAGCAGTTGGCTGAAGGTGTCGTTGCTAAGCACCGCAAGAGTCGCCCCCTGACTGACCACCATCAAGATCCCGGCTACCAACGCCTGAGTCAACGAGAACCCGAACCGGCGCAGACCCCAGAAGATGACACTCCCCATGGCCCCGTGGAGGAGAAACTGGACGGCATGGAGGAATCGATTGTCCCCGCCATACCAAGCCTGACTGAGGGCCAGCATTGCCCCTTGAATGGGTCGATAAAAGCCGTTTTGCGGGTTCTTGTAGGCAAACCAGTAGAGGATCTTCCCCTCCGGATCGCTCCACACCATCTGAAAGTCGTCCCAGAACCACGCAACGTCCCACCAGAAGAGATAGAGACCCGCTGCCAGCAAGAACAGAAGGAAGTAAGGACCAGTTTGCTTCACAAGAGCCGGCAAAAAAGCCTCCAATCGACCAGAAAAGGGCAGAATCAGATCACGAGCCTACAGATCCACTCTGAGGTTGATGCCAAAATCGAGCAACTGCGGCGAAATTTTGAAGTCTTCCATCCCGGGCACCGGCACGTTGTCCACGGCAAATCGGAATTCTCCACCTCGGGTCCCGTAGTGCACCGCTGTATAAAGCTGTACCGACATCTTCGTCAGCACTCGAATGCTCACGTCGATGCGGGAAAGGAAGGACTGGTCCGAGAAGTTGCCGATGTTGGCAAGGGTGAAGCTGACGTCGTCCCAGCTTCCCGGGGAGGGCAACAGGAACATCACAGCTCCATAGTGTTGCCCCAGGTAAAACGGGGTAGCCGTGCCCGACATGAAGGCCAGCAGGTAGTCGTCCTTCGACGCATACCCGTCGGGGTTCCAGAAGTACTCCAGCGCCACCCCGGCGAAATCTTCGTCGTTGATTTTGAAGGTATAGTCAATGCCCGCCGAAACTTGCGCCACGGCGTGGGAATCCCCGACGTCAAACAAGCTTTCGTGTCCCGCCTCATCGGTGAAAGTGAGGGCCGCTTCTGCGGTGACGTCGAACTCCCAGATTCCGGCAGAGAGGTCAAGCCCCACCTTGCCATCCGACCCCTGCCTGGCCACACCAGAAAGTCCCAAAGCCACTTGCCCAAAAAGCATCTCCAAACGCAGGGCTCCACCGATGTCGTCGGCCTTGCCGGCGTCGTCCAGCAGGGCCAGAGCGATGACGTTCCAGCCCAGCGATTCGATGGGCAGTTGCAGCTTCACCATGGGAACGCCGGTGCGCTCGTCGTACAGGGTCAGAGGGTCGCGGCGGGTGGGATTGATCATATCCACCGGGTTCCACAGCTTCGAAGCGCCCCAGCGGACGTGCTGTTTTCCCACGGTGAGAAACAGGGTGCGAGCCACATCGAATTTCAGCCACACCTGGTCCAGCAGAACCTTGGTTTCTTCAGGTTCGGGGAGGATTCCGGGCAGGAAGGACGTCGCCATTGGGTCGTAGGTCAGCCGACCTTTAACAAAGGCTCTGACCCGGGAAGCGGGCCTGGCATCCAGGTAAAGGTTCACCAGGTTGGGACTTGAAAGGGTCGGCGCACGGGATTCTTCCAGTTGAGAACCCGCAAAGCGCATGTACAGCATTCCTCCCAACTGCAACCGGTCTTCGCCCAGAAGGTCTGAGGCCGCCGATTCGTCTGAAGGGGCTTTCCCTCCCAGGATCATCTCGTCTCGAACGTCTTCGTCTGGAACGATGGCGTCGGACTCCTCCCCGAACATCTCCGCTTCTCGGGGGTCTGACGCAGTAGCCTCTCCAAAGAGGGCTTCCTCACGCTCGTCAACGCCCTGAGCCATCGCGACGGGAGTCGCCATGACCATCAGCAGAGAGACCAGGAGGCTGGTCAACATTGATGCGCCAAGTGAGGGTGCAGCCGCCAAGGTGTCTGCCGAGTGCGCCCGGAGTGACCGACCGAGGCGTACCAGAAGGTACGTCGACCAAGGGAACGAGGACGTAAGCCGGCAGACGCCCGGTGGATGCGGCCGCAACGGCGCATTGATGTTGACCAGTCTCCACATCTAGCGACTCTTTCCTTCCAACCAGGCCTTGGTGAAGATGTTGGAGGGAAGGGGCTTCAAGGACACCGATTTCATCACAATGACGGTGGAATTGTCCTTCTCCACTTCATCGTAGATTCGAATTTCCCCGGGGTACCAGACAAACTCCTTCTTCGTCTCCGAGAACACCTTCATCCACTTCGGGGTGTAGACAGTTCGCATCAACTTGCTGCTTGCTGCAAACTCCTGGGACTTGAGAACATTGTCCGTTTCCGCATCAATCCACAGCTCCAACCCCGGATAGGCGACATCCACCCCTTCTTTGGCCTTGAGCTTCAGGTGGTGCACGGTGAAACGGCCGAGCTTCTCCTCACCAACATAGACAGCGTCATATTCCTCGGCCAACCTGGACTCGTCGAAGTCCGCTCGGCGGCTGTCGGTTCCAGCGATTCGCTCACGCTCTGTTCTGCGGTCCCAACGCCCCACGGTGGGGTCGTACAGCCACAAATTCTTGTTCATTCTCAGGTACCCTTTGCCCCGTTCGGCTTTGGGCTTCAAGAACAGAATCATGAACTTGTCGTTGTCATCTCGACGGTAGATGGCCGCCTCGTAAGCGACATCGTCCTTTCCTTTCTCTTTGGTGTGGATGAAGACTCTGGCTTTGTAGTCCCCGGTGCTGCGCTGCCTCTCGTCGATGCGCTGCAGCAGGGACTTCAACTCCGCATCGGACAACGCAAACGCCGCAGACGGCATCAGGTTCACGACGAGCAGTAGAACAAGCGGAAGCGCAAATCTCAAACTTCGCATAGGGTTCTCCTTCATCCTGCGTGGTGCATGGCAGTAATGGGTCTCATTCTTGCGGCGCGTAGCGCCGGGAAGATGCTGGCCACGGTGGTCAGGCTGGGAATCAACAGGAGGGCCTTCAAGACGGTATCTGTGCTCAGGAGCAAGACGAGATGGTCCGCCATGACAAAAAGCTGGAATCCCCTGGATACCGGTATCTGAATGACGTTTAACAACGCCACCAATCCAGTTCCCATGGCCACCCCGACGGCACCGGCAACGAAGCTCAACAGCATGACCTCAAAAACGAACATGGTGAGCACCTTGAAACGCCCCATTCCGATGGCACGCAAAGTCCCGATCTCTCGGGTGCGGTCTCGGATGGTGATCCACAAGGTGTTCATGACCCCGACGATGATGATCACGATGAGAATCGAGATGAGCAACCCCGTCACCGTATCAAACACCTTCAACGTCCATTGCATGGCCATCAACTCGTCTTCCCAGGTGGTCGTGTCCAACTTCTGGCCCACCCAATCTTCCCCGGTGACCATCTGGAACTTGCCCCAGTAGGGTCCCTGGGTCTCTTCCAGCAGTCGATGGTCGTTGTCCTCGAGCAACGTTCGGATCTTTGCTTGAGCATCGTCCGCCTTGGATGGGTCGTCGAGGTACACCAGAATCCACCCCGCCGAGTCCTTCCCATACATGTACAACTCTTGAATCGTGTCGTTGGAGACGAACGCCGACATGATGGACAGGATTCCCATGTCCTCGGCGATGGCTCCCACGGTCACGTCCAGAGAGTTGTAAGCCCCTCGAACCGTGGGAGAAGTCAACGTCACGGGGTCCCCAACGTCAACCTTCAGCTTCTTGGCCTGCGCCTCGAACAATACAATGGTCCGAGGCTTTGCAAGGGAGGAAATCTCCCCCCGAACCATGCGCAAAGTGGCAACCAGCGGCCTGTCTTTGATAGGGTTCACCCCAATGAGGGTGCTCTGCGCTGATTCCCGCTCGGAGACCAGCTTGGCAAAGCCACGACCGCGAGTCACAACCAGAGTTGCCTCGGGAAATCCATCCCGAATCTCCTGTGCGACGACCTCTCCGTGATCGATTACTGGGGCCGCCCGACCAGCCGAAACTTTGTAAAATCCACCCACATTGACATGCCCGGAGAACAAGGAGGTCCCGGCGGTCATCACGGTGTGTTGAATCCCGTTTCCCACAGAGCCCATGAGAAGGAACAGCAACGTCACAACGGCGATGGCCCCCCCGAGGAGCAGGGAGCGCCGTCGATTGAGAACCAGGTTGCGGGCAGCGATGAGCAGCAATCTCCACATATCAGTTCTCCTTCTCCATGGCCTTCACGGGAAGCACTCGAGTAGCCAGCATGGCGGGATAGAGGGTGGACAACAAGGAGACTACAAACACCAGCACAAATCCAGAGATCAGATGCTGGGGAGCCAATTCGGCGTACAGTCGAGGTCCTGCAAAAAGGAAATACAGCTCGGTGGTCCAGGCGGGGATGCCCACGTGCCCCAGAATGGTCACGACGATCACCCCCAACAAGAGCCCCAACAGTCCCGAACCCACCCCCAGAAGAGAGGACTCCAGAAGGAACATGCGAAGGACGTACCCCCGCTGCGCACCGATGGCTCGCAAGGTTCCGATCTCTCGGGTCCGGTCCAGAGTGGCCATGACCATGGTGTTGTTGATGATCACCAATGCAACCAGGAAGATGATGCTGATGGCCGTCACCAAAACAATCCAGATGACCCCGATGAACTGCCCAACGAACCCGCTGGCCTGCTGCCAATCCACCACTTGAATTCCAAGATTGTGCTCCTGGTTCAACGCCTCAATGGCGCCTCTGGCCTCTTCCAGTTGATGACGGTCCTTCAAAATGACCGCTGCATTCACCACCAGGCCGCTGTCAATCTCTTCCTGGGTGTAAACCCGGTCCATGACCTCAGAAGTGTACTTGCCTCCGCCCACGTCCATGTCGATTCCGGCGAACTCGTCGAAGCTCCCCTCGGCCACTTCCACCACCGAGCTATCCCCAGAGCCAAACAGCTCCGATTCGGCGTCGGCTCGGTCCACCATCTCCACCCCCGCCGCTTCCACCAACTTCTCGACTTCTTCGGTGTGCGCACCGCTGCTCTTTCCAAACAGCTCCCGGTAGGTGACGATGTCCATGATGTTGTACACCCCTGCCAACGCCGAATCCTCCAACCCGGCAAACTGGTAGGTTCCGTAAACCTTGACATTCACCGCCTTCTGGTAGCCGGACTGGGTGATCCCTCGAATGGTCAGGGTGTCTCCGATTCCCACCTTGTACAGGATGATTTCCGGAGCAATGGTGTTGTAGAAGAACTCGTAGCGCGCCTCGAAGTTCTCGTCGTTCATGTCCAGATACTCTTCCAAAAGCGCCGAAAGGTCGCTTTCGTCAGAGTCGAGAAACTCCTGAAGAGCCTTCGTCACCCGAACCGTGGCAGGATCATCCAATTGAAAGATGATGTTCTCCGACTGCCGGGAGTTCAACTCCACCATTCGAGTCAACACACGGTCGTCAGCAATTACAAGGTCCGTGGAGTCGAGTTTGTCCTTGATGAAGTCCAATCGACGGGCTACAGGATGCTTCA
>CALFHQ010000681.1 GCA_937876385.1 uncultured Pseudomonadota bacterium | reverse complement strand
GCCCGGTGGAGATTGTGCTCCATTCCTACTCGAATCAGGTGGGGTTCTCCGTGACCGATCATGGCCTCGGAATGCCTCCTGAGCAATTACCTCTGATCTTTGACCGCTTCCACCAGGTCCAAGCCGGTCTGGCCAAACAGAAACCGGGGGTCGGTATCGGTCTGTCACTGGCAAAGGAGATCGTGGCCCGTCACGGCGGGTCCATCGATGTGCAATCCGAAGTTGGAAAGGGTTCTACCTTCACCGTTTCCTTGCCGAGATCCAGCGGTGAGGTCTCACTAGCTGTTTCGAGCCCTGATAGCGCACTTCCTATCAGCCCCCCATATCAGAGACGACCCGGGCCCAGAGGGGAGGCCATCCCTGTGACTCCTCCGGAGGCCGCCCGGCCCAATCTCGCCGAGCGAGAGAGACCCTTGATTCTGGTGGTTGAGGATGACCCAGACCTGAGAGCCTATCTTTTGGAGTTCCTGGCGCGGCGCTACCATGTCCTGGGGGCGAGAGACGGATTGGAGGCGCTGGACATAGCTCTTCAGAACCGGCCTGACCTCGTACTCACCGACGTCATGATGCCTCGCATGTCGGGTTTGGAGCTGCTCGCCTCCATGCGCCAGAAGCCTGTCCTGAAAACGGTCCCGTGCATCTTTTTGACCGCAGTGACCGGGGTGCCTATGCGCATTGAAGCCCTCCGTGAAGGGGCCAGCGATTATGTCCAGAAACCGTTCCAGGAAGCTGAACTCATCGCTCGCATCGACAACCTGTTGAAGCTGGACGAATTGACTCGCAATCTCACAAAGAAAGTCGACGAACAGACGGCTGAACTGCGGCAGTTGGCCGAGAACATCGTCTCGGTTCAGGAAGGGGAACGTATCCGAGTCGCTCGGGAAATTCACGATGAGACAGGCCAAGTCTTGACCGGACTGGGGATGGAACTGGATCGGCTCCATAGACACATTGAGAAGTACCCGGAAATGGCCGAAGAAACCCGGCAGACGTTGGAGCACGCTCAGACTCTGGTGAAGTCCGTTCATGCTTCGGTGGATCGAGTGATCAATGCCCTGCGACCTTCCGTGCTGGATTCTCAGGGCTTCGTTTCCGCAGTGGACTGGCTGGCCAGAGAACTCCAGAATCGAGCTGGAGTGACGGTTCTGGTGGATGTCGGTGTCGATGAAGAAGGTCTCTCGCGCCGCGAGTCCATTGGGTACTATCGTATCATTCAGGAAGCCCTGACGAACGTTACTCGACACGCGAAAGCGACCCAAGTGAGTGTCTCGCTTGAGGAGACTGCGACGAAGAGGACACTGACCGTTCGAGATGACGGTGTTGGCTTCCGGGATGTACAACAACAACGGCAGGGTTTTGGGTTGCTCGGCATCACCGAGCGGTCCAGACTTCTGGGTGGGATGTCCATCGTTGAGAGTGAGCCAGGCCACGGGACGGTGATTCGGGTGGAGGTTCCTATCCGCTCGACTGAGAAGGAGGAAAACCTCTCATGATTCGGGTATTTATCGCAGATGACCATGACATCGTTCGTTCCGGAATCAAGCGATTGGTAGACGAGTTTGCAGACCTCACGGTTTGCGGAGAGGCCGACGATGCCTTCTCCTTATCCGAACTAACTCGGGAGGCGGCTGCCGACGTGCTGGTCCTGGACGTCAACATGCCCGGGGTTTCTGGACCCGGTACGGTTCGGGAGATTGTGTCGCTGCCGGGAACCCCCAAGGTCGTGGTGTTCACCATGTACAACGAAGACAGCCACGCCGTAGGCTTCCTCCGGGCCGGAGCTTCCGCTTTCATCAACAAGCGGCGTTCCTCGGATGAGCTCATTCGGGCCATTCGCAAGGCTGCCGAAGGTCGACGCTACATCACTCCCGAACTGGCTGAGTTTCTGTTCGAAAATCAGATCGATATTCAGAAAGAGCCGGCGAGAATTCTCAGCGACCGAGAACTTCAGGTTGTTCGCGGTCTTGCTGACGGCCAGAGCGCTACGGAGATCGCCTCGGAATTGGGAGTCAGCGTCAGTACTGTCAATACTTTCGTGCAACGCACCAAGGAGAAGTTAGGGGCCCGAACCGTCGTCGAAATCGTCCAGTTCGCTAATGACAACGGATTGCTGGGATAGGGCTGCAGGTTTCCGTCCTGCGTTCGGCTTGACGAACACGCCGATCATACCGCATTATCGCTCCGATTGAATTTCCATCACCAGGGCAATGCCACCGCGGTGCACGTTTGCTTCAACGCGGCTTGGCGGCTTGATATTTGGGAGGATGATGATGGCCAGGATTACCGGAATCGGCGGCGTTTTCTTCAAGAGTCAGGGGGACCGGGCTGCGTTGGCAGCGTGGTATCAGAAACACCTGGGGATGGCGCTGGAGGACTTTGGCGGCGCAATCTTGAGATGGCCGGAGGACAAAGCCGAGGACGGAGGGCTTACGGTGTGGCATGTGGCGGATGCGGAAAGCCAGTGGTTCAGCCCAAGTGAGTCTTCTTTTATGATCAACTACCGGGTAGACGACCTGGGCGAAATGCTGGAGCAACTTCGTGCCGGTGGTGTGGAAATCGTCGGCGGACCCGAATCCCACGAGAACGGCAAGTTTGCCTGGATCATGGATCCAGACGGGAACAAGGTGGAGCTTTGGGAACCGATGCTCTGGGACAACAAGAACAAAGATGCCTGAGCGGACGCTTTTTCCACAGTCTGCCCTGTACGTGAGGTGCTTGTATGAGAAGATCGATTCTCCCGGCTGTTGTCGTCCTACTGACGGCCCTGGCTCCAACACCCGCCAGTGCTTGCATGTATGCCTTCCACCACCAGTTGCTGCCTTTGGGCACCGCAAATGAAAGGGTGATCAGCATTGAACTGGTCTCCTACCGCACCAGTGACGCGGACATGGGTCGGACCTGGTGGAGGGGGAGCGTGCGGCTTGTGAGCACATCGACTGACGAGCCACAAGAGACGACCGCGTTGACTTCCCCGTTTTCCTTCAACACCTACCTGCTGGGTTACAGAGCCACGTTAATCCCGCTGTTCGCCCTGCTAGTGGTCGCCGCAACCCAGTCAGTCAAGGACTTCACCCCCCTGAAACCCACCGAGCTACTGATTTGCGAAGACCGACTTCAGTGCGACGACTGGTCTCTTCGATTCGCCCCGACCTGGAAGTTTGCGAACGAGACCACATCGACTCCCATTTCATCCATCTTGCCCATGGCACTGGTGTCCGAACGAGGCCATGCAACAGACACCCCCGAGCCGGCGGCAAGCAAGGAACTCATTGTGAAGAAGCAATTGGAATCGGCCGGCGAGTTGGAAACGGCCAGCGACGAACCTGATGGGTTCCGATTCTCGCCGTTGTACCGCTTGTTCACCATCCGCAGCTACACCAATTCCGACGCCACCATCCACATCGTCTCCCTGCGTCGAGGCGATTCGGGGAGCAACGACAACCCAACCGTCCGAGCAACACCGACACCATCGTCCAATCCACCCATTGGCGAGCAATTGGAGGAGCCCATGCCACACCACCACGGGGAAGGCTTCGACCTGCTGGTAGACTCTGCGAAACTATGAAGAATGGGTCAGAGGCAGCCGCCTTCTGGGGGGGTGCCGCTAAGGGTCCCTCCTCCTTTGGACATGCCGTCAAACCAGTCCAGGCTGGCACAGTAGTGGTCCGAGTCGCTACAGACACCCAGATACCCGCCGACTGAAGTGAGGGCCGCCAATGCCATGGGGTTGCCCTCGCAAACCGGCAAATGGAGGTCTTTCTCGACGGTTTCGAGACTGGAGAGCCCTGAAACGTCTGACAACGGACAGTACCTGGCCTGCAGGCTGCCATGGTTGTTGTTGGCTGGGAATGGATCTTCGCTGTAGAGGCCACCAACCTCTTTGAGGCTGGTGAGGCCGGTGATGGTCGACAGGTTGTCGCAATCTTGGAATTCAAGGGTCTGGATCTGTTCAAGGCCCGTAAGACCACCAAAATCAGTCATGGTGTCGTTGTTCCAGATCCTCAGATACCCGGCCTGCTTGAGTTTGGCCATGGTCGGGTAAGTCTTGAGCTTGGGTCCAAAGTCCGGAAGCGTGCCATAGTGAGGGAGAGTTTCTGGTTCGGAGTTGACGAAGTCCCCCAATTCCTCCAGGGCGTCAAAGTTCGGAACAGCCACCAGTGGGCCTTCGATGGTGATCTCCCTCACCGAGGTGAGCGCCTTGAAACCACTGACCTCCGTGAGGGATCCGCCCGAAATGAAGAGATCGAAATCGACAACCTGGAGCTTCTGAAAGCCACTCAACTTCGTTACGGCCTCCGAGAGGTTGACTGCAACATTGCCTCCCCGGGCGGACTCGAGGCTTGGAAAGAGATTGACAGTAGTGTCCGTGACGCTCATGGCCCGGACATCAACTTGTCCATCGACCTCTGCGACGGAGGCAAAGGATGGCATGGTGGTGAGCAGTTGTCCCGTTTCGGTCTCTAAGGTTACGAAGATGCCGGGCATGCCGCTCCAGTCATTCTCTTTGACCTTCACAGTGGACAGGGTGGGGAAAGAGGGTATCTGGACGCAGTCCTGGCAATTGATCCCCAGGGTCTCAACCACGCTGATCACCGAGTCGAAAGTGCCTCCAACCGATTGGCACTTCAGGCCAGAGAAGAAGAGTGGTCCCGTGACGACGCGGAGTGCCCCAAAGGAGTTAATCACTGCTCCCTCGAATGAGACTCTCACCCCCCCCGCATCCTGAAGGGCATCGAAGACCGCCAATGAGTCCACCTTTCCGGCGATTTTCACTTCTCCGGGGACAACAGAGGTGACCTGGGACAGTGCGTTGATCTCGGTCATTGGACCGTTATCTGCGATGGTCACAGATTCCATCTTGGAAACGACTGCGTCAAAGCCGATGATCTTCGTCAAGGATTCATTCCTGCTGATATACAGATTGCCCAGGTTGGTCAGGCGAGTGAAGTATGGAAGTCCAACTAAGGCGTTGTTGTCAGCGATCTGAAGCCCGAGGGTCACCGTTTCAAGGCTATCTAAGGCCGAAACATCGGTGAGGTTCGGGTTCGCTGATAGAATCACGCTTCCTTCGACAGTTTTCAGCGACGACAGCCACGAGAGGTCTGTTAGCTGGGAGTTGTCTTTGATGAGCACGTCACCCTTGACAGCCTCGATGTTCTTCAGCGGGGACAGGTCGATGTTGTCGGTGTTCCCACTGATCTCCAAGGTGCCGTTCAACACCGTGCACTTGTCCATTCCGTCTGGCCATTTAGCGACATTGTTGGTGACCGTCGCTGCGTCGCACAGCACTCCTTCCAGTCCGGTTTCTCCTTCCTTGCAGTTCCCACTGCTCAAGATGGTGGGGAAGTCGACAATCTCCCAGTCCTCATCCTGCTCCTCGACTAAGCTGCCCAGCGCATCCAAATGAACAGAGAAGTTCCCCCCGACCCCAGCGGAAAGTGTATATGTGCAGGTAGGATTCAACTTAACCTCAGCCTTTGCATAAGGGCCTAGATTAATGGAGGCGGAGAGGCGGTCGTAGATACGCATGCCGAACTGAATCTCGGCGAAAACCCGGGTCTCGAAGGCACCCTCCCCCTTGGTGGTCATCGCTGGCTGAGCGCTTGCGTTGACTTTTCCGTGGGAAGTGTAGACAAAGTGGTCACTCTGCTTGGGGTCGTACTTGTACTGGTGGACCAGGGGGATGGTAATCTTGGATCCTGCGGTGGCTTCGGCCTTTCCTTCGACTTTGCCCTCGACCCCGATTGATATCTGCACAAAGGGAGTTACCTTCACCGGCAACACTCCAAACATCACCACACTGGATTTCTCGAACAGGGGGATCTCTTTGGACTTCTTGAAGTCCTTCTCGAACTCCCCCTCGACCTTCAACTGGAGTTCGACCAGAACGTTACCCGTGGTAAGAACTTCGGCAAGGAGGATCTTCGTTCCGCTGAAAGACAGGTTGAAGTCGAAATCGGGGGTCGCCCGTATTTGTCCCTTCTCAATGGACAGCTTGAAGCCACCGTCTTCCGATTCATACAGGGTCGTGTTGTTCAACGATGCGCTGACCCAGGCGCGGGTCCCTCCGTCGGGGGCATCGGCCTTGCCGTCGTCTTTGCCAAAGCCCACGTGCATGGCGAAGTCGCCTTCGTCAAAGGCCTCGGCGAGTGTGGCTTCTTCGGTGCGAATTAGGCGGTCGTCCCCCGCCCACTCCAGCTCGGTGATACGCCTCAAGACACCCTTTTCAGCGCATGCCACGATGTCCCCCACCTTAAGGTCAGGAAGCAGGGGCACGTCCACTGCAGGAACCTCGAGGAGACCCGGGACGATGGTTGCATGGTACAAGGCGTCCTCGGAGATGAGCTTCGTATTGGCCGCCAGTACCCCGCTGCCGGTGACCGTCACAGGGGGACTCTCGGCTTCGACCAGGATCCCGTTGCCCAGGTCCGCCACCTGCACACCGCTGTCTGAAACCGCATCAAGCTCCGCCTCGCCTGCTTGGTTCCCCCCACTGGAGAACAATCCGCAGGCAGTTGTAAACAAGAGCAGTACCAGCACGGCAGCGGTGAGGTTTCGCAAGGTCGACTCCGAGGGTGGAGAGTATGGTTATATGATCAACATATCGAATCGGCTCAGGAAACTCCAGAACTGCGTGGTGCCGTCCGGCATTGCCGCGTTTGCGATGACTGCAGCGGGAACCATCGCACACCCCAGTTTCGCTCTTGCAACGCAACCCGAAGCACTCCTCGGACAACCAACACCCGACAAGGGCAAGTCCGGGTATGATAGTGAGCTCGGTCAGGAAGGTTTGGACCTGTCCGTTCCCTTCTCGACGAGGGTTTCTGTCTGCTCGTCCTGCAACTCCACCAGGCGTTCCCATTGCACGAAGAGCAGGTGGTCCATTTTCTGGTGGAGTTGTCGAATCTCCAATTCTGCTTTGAGGTTGATCTGGTAATCCCGAATGGCTCGCTGGCGGTCTCTTGATTCCTGGCGATTCTGGCTCATCATGATGACTGGGGCCTGGACCGCAGCGAGACATGACAAGAAGAGGTTCAAGAGGATGTAGGGGTATGGATCAAAGGCTCGACTCGCCAAGAATACGGTATTGAGGGTGACCCAGAGGATGAGCACGGTGCCAAAACCAATGATGAATGACCAGCTTCCTCCCACCTCGGCGATTCGGTCTGCCAAGCGCTGACCCAGATTGGAAGGTGCGTCCTCGGTGTCTGGATTCTTGGAAAGGACCTCTTGTTGCGAGAGGCTCTCCAGGACCTCGTCTTCGATGGAGGTGAGTTCACCCATCTCGTTGTGAATCAACGAGCGCACATAGTCGTGGCGAAAACGATTGAGATCCTTCGTGCAGATCCAACTGTCCTCGGACCAGCCTTCCACATTGGGTTTGATAAGTTCGACAATGGCCGGGCGTACGAGCGCCCCTGGATGCAACATCGAGTGCCGATGCTCGCCACAAACCTGACAAACCCGTTGCATTTTCGACTTCCCCTTGCGGCTCATGCAGTGTCCTCCAAAAAACTGGCAAGTACCGGCTACAAATTGGGCAATTGGCACGAAAGGGTCCTAGATGCCGCATTTGCAGCCAATGGATGCAAGCCTAAACAGGGTCATCTTGACCAGCGATCATCCCCGGTGGCCGCGTCAGTCTCCTGATGGCTTGCTCGAAGTACCGCATGTACGACTCCGCCGCCAT
>CALFHQ010000680.1 GCA_937876385.1 uncultured Pseudomonadota bacterium | reverse complement strand
AGTCGCAGTAGAGCCCTGTCCGGCAGTCACTTGCTTTGCGGCAGGCTTCGCCGATTTCGGATGGAGTTGTGCAGATCGGTGGGGAAAGGGCTATGTTGCAAACCAGTCCTTCGCCACAGCGCTGTGAGTAAGGTACGGGAGGCCGCCTGCAGCCATAGTCTTCGCAGAAGACAGCGTAGTGAAGGTTCAAAAGAGCGCTGGAACACCAAAGGAATCCATCGTTGCCGTGGACGAGCCGGCACAGTTCGGAGTCGGTCAGGTCGAATTGCGCGGAGCCGATCATCTCTCCAGCCGGATAGCATGGGGAGCCAGTGCTCCCGGGAGGTTGGCAAGTGGGAGTAGCGCTGCCCCAATTGCACACCAGACCTTGCTTGCACTCCACGTCTCTCGCACACGCCTGATCCGTTGAGGCCGGAGGCTGGCAGGTCGGCTTCAGCGATCCCAGGTTGCAGACGAGTTTATCCCGGCAATCTCGGTCGGAGAGACAATCAGCCCCTTCTTGTTGTGGAGGACCGCACTTGTGGGTGTGTTGATGACAGTTGAGTCCGTCTTCGCAACTGCGGTCCCCCGGACAGGGGTCACCAGCCTGTTTTCCCTCGATATCCTGGGCGGCAGACGGTGGCGACGATGAGAAGCTGTCGTTCTCAAGTGGCTCGTCCATTGTCTCACATCCCATCGAAGCCGCCAGGACGATGAAACCGGCAATCAGGAGGGTCAGGCACCTCTCATTGAATAGCATGCTTCACCTCGATTGATCAGAAGTGCATTGGGGAAAATCGGAACCTTCACAGTGATAGCCTGGGGCACAGTCGGCGTCCCCTCCTTGAAAGCAATCTGAACCCTCTTCGCCGATGTTGGTGCACACCCCGAAGATATTCATCCACACGTCTCTGTCGACGTAACAGAACTGGTCCTCCGGACAATTCCAGTCGTCTCTGCACATGTCGGATGGTTCACACGTCGGGTTGTCTTCTGACATCGTGCAGAGCAGCCCTGCGCCGCAAGGATCCTGCCAGATTGCATTTGGGCAAGGCATGCCGGCTTCGAGCGGCTCTGAACAATACGGAACATCAAGTCCCAGCAAGCAGATCAGCGAGGCGGCACAGTCCCGCTCGGACCCGCAGAATGCGTTGAGGGGGGCTGGAGCGCTGCAGATGGAGGGGTGAATACCGAAATTGCACCTGAGACCTTCTCGGCAGTCCGTATGCCAACTACAGAAGTCCCCCTCGTCACCGGGCGGCAGGCACAACGGGGGTTCGAAGCTCGTGTTGCAGGAGAGCCCCTCGTCGCAACGCAGCGGACGATTTGGGAGGTCGTGGCTGGAATTCCACTCGCCATTGTCGCCCGAAGTGGTTTCGGGACAGGGGGCTCCCTCCGGCAAGACGCCCGGGCTGCAACGGTGAGGACGGATCGCTAGATTGCACAGCACAGACGGGTCCTCTAGTGCGCATCCCCGGAAGAACCGGTTGGAGGTGGGCAGACTGCAGAGGTCTCCAAGGCCAGGTGCAGGCTGACACTCTGGAGGATGGGATACAGTGACGCAGACCAGGGGTTCACGGCAGCCCTCGTTTGAGCCGCAAACCTCTCCCCGTTCTCCCAGTGGGAAGCAGCGGCCAGGCTGGAGGTCCTCGCGACAGACTAGACCTTCTGCACACACGTCTGAGTCGGGGCACCAGTCGCCGTACTCCAGAGGAATGACACACTCGTCGCCCTGGCTATGTGAGCAAATCTGACCTTCGGGACAATCTTCGTCAGCACGGCAACCGGGTTCCCACAAGTGGTGGTCGAGTTCCTCACTCCCGCCGCTACAGGCCACGCCCGAGGTGACTGCATAGACGAACAGCAAGACGATGGTTTTTCGCATGAGGGTCCTCCCCTGCTTCGGATGTCCGGGGCTATCTAAGCAGAATCTGTGCCAGCCGGACCAGCAAGCAGGTTCGCTGAGAAGCTCTCGTTCCCTGGGGCACGGCCACCCCGGCGGTGGCGCAAGGCTACTCCGATGAACTGATGGCAGAAGGCGTGCTGGTGTTGTAGCTTGGGTGCCTCCAGTTCAGCTTCGACGAGACGGGAACCAGTGGCCCCTGGACGCAGTGGCCCGGCGTGAACTCGTCTCTACTGAATGGTCTGGATGTCGACGGCTTTGACGCGGGCGTCATTGGTGGGGGTGATGTGACCTATGGCGTAGGTCTCTGCCGGGACCGTTCCGCCGAAGCTGAAGATGTGCACGCCGGAGCCTTGATGGGGCACTGTGTCTACTCCACGGCTTGTGACAAAGGCCCAACTTCCCTCTGTTTTGACCTGATCCGGCCACGGCATATCGGTGAGATCGGTCCGCACGGGCTCTTCCAGGCTCGAGATGTCCCACCAGGCGAGTCCCATGCCCTGCTCAACTACGAGGGCTTGATTCGTGCCCGAGGTGGCGAAGTCGAGGGTCGTGGAAAGGTCAACGTTGCTGTTTGCCGTGGCCGAGATCAACTGTGGCGAATCCACTTCGGAAACGTCGTAGATCATCAATCCTCTGGGGTTCGGTTGCATGGCCGGGACATCCGGCGCCAGACCGGCACCTGTGCAGAACAGAAGGTTCTTGTTTACCCCCAATCGGCAGGAGGTCAGCACCGTCGACGGATCGTGGGCAAGCTCTGTGAAGGTTCCATTGACGTATTGAAGAACCCACAACCCGTGATCCGTGGCCAGATAGAGAACTGCACCGTCGGCCTCAACGTCTTTGACGGAGATGGGGTTGCCCAGGTCATCGGCGTCAAAGACGAAGTGGTTGGTTTCGATGTAGGAGAAGTCAATGGGCAGGGTCAACACCGACAGACCTTTGTTGCCCTGTGCCACATAAAGGGAAGCGTCCCTGATACGAAGTCGGAGCGGCGAGTCCATGTCCAGGGCGCCGATTTGAACGGGGTTGTCCGGGTCAAGGAGGTCGAAGCCAACCAAACCCTCGGCAGCCACACCGGCGACGGCCACGATCGCGGTGTTTGTCCACAGCGCCACGTCCACCGCCCCGGAAACACTTGCGCTTCCACGAACATCGAGGTTCACTGAGTAACTGTCTCCAGCCGCTGTTCCCGAGGGCTGGACTGCAATCGATTCGAAGTCCACCACCTCGATACCCTGGTCCGTCACCGTGCACAAGCGCAGGCCTACGGGAATGTTGTTCTCATCCGCTGAGCTGTCGTCGGAGTCGCAACTTGCGGCCATGGCCGCCACCAAACCCATCAAAACCACCCAAGTCCTTCTCTTCATCGTCCACCTCCTTTTCGCCTCCATGGGCAGTTGACACTTTGTTCCAAACCACTGTTGTTTGCAAGTTCAGACGGGGAGGTTTGGGGCTTTGCCCGATTGGTTTCGGGAAGTGGCTGGGAGTATGCCTCTGGCTGCGGGGCGCCTGTTGGGGTACACTGGGTGTTCGACCCATGGAAAACACCGGATTGCAACTCCCGTTGTGAGGCTTCGATGCGAACGAAAGCGCTTCTGGTCATTTGCCTCTTGCTATTGTCATCCGCCTGCTCTTCCAACTCTCCAAACTCGACGCACATGGACATTGAAGACGCTGGCCAGACCGACGGGATGGATGTCGGGGACGAATGGTCCGACGTTGCAGATAGCGGTTTCGACGGGTTCGTGGATTCCACGTCGGAGGTAACCGATGTTGTCGAATTGGCCGACGAGGTCGACGTCGAGATGACCGAGGTGGTGGATATCGAGGTCGCCGAAGAGGTCGATATCGAGATGACCGAGATCGTGGATGTCGAGGTCGCCGATGAGGTCGATGTCGAAGATGCTGACGTTCTGGATGTCGAGGTAGCCGATGAGGTTGAAGTGATTGAGCCTCCTTTTCCCGATGTGGTGCTCAATGAAGTGAACTGTCATGGTCAGGATTTTGTGGAGATTGAGAATCGATCTCCCGACGCCACAGCGGATCTGGCCGGCTACATTCTCGAGGATGGCGACGGACCGACACACGAGTACATACTCCCCCCGGGGACCGTTGTTCCGCCGCTTGGGCGCATCATCATCATACAGAAGACGGTTCTCGTGCCGGGCTTCCCTTTCGGAATCCAGTGTGGCAAGGACAGTCTGCGTCTGCGCGACCCCTCGCAGGCCGTTGTCGATGAGGTGGCACCGCCGCTGGTGATGGCTGGAAACACATGGTCTCGCTTGCCTGACGGCGATGGCCCCTGGGCCGAGTCGTCCATGACTCCGTTTGACGTGAATCAGCCGATGTTCGACCTTGAGGGGTTCCTGTTCAACCCATTGCAGATGATTACAATCCTCTTGGACTTTCCTCAACCCTCTATGGAGGCCCTTTGGGCAGATCCTAGGACCTATGTGGCAGGCAGCTTCATCGTAGCGGCGGATGACCTTGTTCAAGGGCCCATGCCGGTGGGTATCCGCATCAAGGGAAAGCTGGGGTCGTTTCGAACTCTGGACGGCAAGTCGGCGTTCAAGGTGAAGTTCAATTTTGCGGACGGCGATCTGAGATTCCACGGACTCAAGAAGCTGACGCTGAACAACATGGTGCAAGATCGTTCGATGATCCATGAGGCGTTGGCGTATCGAATATTCGCTGCGTTTGGAGTTCCGTGCCCGCGAGTTGGCTACGCCCAGTTGTACGTCAATGGCGAACTCTGGGGGTTGTATCTTGTGCTTGAGCCATACGACAAGATAACATTGTCGAGACACTTTGTATCGACTCAACACCTGTATGAAGGGGAATATGGCGAGGATATTATCCCGGACATGGTCGCCGATTTTGAAGTAGACGACGGTGATCCAACCAACATCAATGACCTCGACACCTTCGCTGCCTTGGTCGCCGAGGATGTTCCTGATGACGAGTGGCTTCCTGCCTTGGAGTCTGTGGCAGACGTTCCAGAGTTGCTGGCAATGTGGGCCGTGGAACAGTACATCGGCCATTGGGACGGATACGCGCCGACGATCAATAATTACTATTTGAATAGCGATGAAAATGGCTTCTTTACAATGTTGCCGAATGGAACGGACCAGACATTCTATGATGCAAGGAATATTCACAGTGGATATTCCTATCTGTTTGCGAGGTGCATGAAGGTCCTGGGGTGTCGAAGCGAGTACGACCAGACCATGGGCGAGTTGATGCCGGTGGTGGACGCCTTGGAATTGGAACAGTTCGCCAGCGACCTGTCTGAGTTCTTGTTTCCATGGGTACAGAGTGATCCCAGAAAGGAGTATTCCAATGAAGTCGTGGCCTCCAATGTCCAGGCGACCCGTGACTTCCTGTTGATGAGGCGAGCCGCAGTGGACGATGCGCTCGACTGCCTTCTCGATCCGGAAGCTGACCTTGACGGAGATGGGTTCCAGTGCGACGGCGACTGCGATGAGGGTGACGCCACGGTGAATGCCGGGGCGTTTGATATCTGCAATGACGGTATCGACCAGGACTGCAACGGCCTTATCGACGATGACCTTGGCTGTCCAGACTGCCAGGAGTTGTGGCGAGGACCCCATCGATACCTGGTCTGCCCAAACAAGAGGCCTTACGACGATGGACGCCTCCATTGCCAGGAGGCCGGGTCGGAGTTGGTCATGATTGACGGTCCAGAGGAGGATGTATGGTTGCGAATCCAGCTTCAGAATCACGGATTGGCGCAGTGCTGGATCGGGTTGTCGGATGCGGACATCGAGGGAGTCTTTGTTTGGCTCGACGGGACCCTCCCGGAATGGACCAACTGGGGCGCGGGGGAACCCAACGACTGGGGTGGTAACGAGGATTGTACCCAGTTTTTCGCCGCAGGCCGCTGGAACGACCTCAACTGCAACAACAGCCTGGCGGTGGCCTGTGAGGATCTTTGTTCCGAACCCGGACAGGACGAGGACAACGACGGTGCCTTACGCTGCAACAGTGATTGCGACGACGGCGATCCCACCGCGTATCCGGGGGCCGAGGAGATCTGCGGCGACGGCATCGACAACGACTGCGACGGTGTTGTCGACAACGGCCCGGGTTGCTCTTAGTAGCCCTGTCCCTTCTCAAAATCGGATCGGCTACTGATTGTCCACGTTGCGGTGGACCTTTGAAGTCAGCGGAAGAACAGTGCAAAAGCCGATGACAAGGGGGATAACATTGGGTATTGTGAACCTCTAAGCGCCTTCTAATGACTAGCGCAGGGCGTCCATTGCGAGGCCAGAAGGACTCGATGAAAAGGACCGCAGCTCCTCTCACCGGCCGAACCGTTTTGGCAGTATTTGTCGCTGTGGTGGTGTCTTTGGCGGGGTGGCTGTAGCAGAGCCCGGCGCGCCTGCGGTTTCCAGTGCTTCAGAGACCGACGACCTTACGCCACATTCCGAGGGGTTCAACGTGGTCCGTTTGGCGCCGAGGGCCGAGCTGCTGGAGGCCAACGAAGCGGACCGGCGTCTCCAGGAGAAGTGGTTTGGCCTGGAAGAGAAGGAGGGCGTATCCTTCGCAACCATTTTGCGCATATCCGCATTCGTCTTGCTCCCACTTCTAGCCGTCCTGATTCTGATTGGGTTCTGGTCGTGGTCCTTGCGAAGGCAAGTGGCCAGCAAGACACGGGAATTGAAGGAGAGCACGGAGAAGTTTCGGCAAGTATTCGAATCTGCCAATGTGGGCAAATCGGTGACTGCCCCCGGTGGCCAAGTCTATGTGAACCAGGCGTTGGCCGACTTCCTGGGCTATTCAGTCGAAGAAATGAAGGGGAAGTCCTGGCAGGAACTTACCCATCCTGAGGATGTGGAGCTTACGAGACGACAAGGGGAGCGCCTCTTGTCCGGCGAGGCGAAATCCATTCGCATCGAGAAACGGTATCTTCGTAAGGACGGTTCCATAGTCTGGGGTGATCTCAGTTCGTCGTTGGGTCGGGATGCCGACGGCCAGGGAAGCTATTTCATTTCCACCGTTGTGAACATCCACGAACGGAAGTTGGCCGAGGAGGCGTTGCGCAGCAGCGAGGAGTTCCAGAGCGCCATGATCGCCTGTTCGCCTGTGGCCCTGTATACCATCGACTCCGAAGGGCGAGTGCAATCCTGGAATCGTTCGGCGGAGAGAGTCTTTGGTTGGTGCGAACAGGAAGTTCTGGGACGGCCTTTGCCCATGGTCCCGGTTGAAGACCAGGAGGAGTTTGCTCGCTTGCGGTCCGTGCCCCTGGCAGGCCATTCCTTCTCCGGCAAAGAGTTGGTCCGGAAGCGCAAGGATGGCCAACTGATTCCCATTCGGCTTTCCGTGGCTCCCCTCCTGGATGGAAATGGGGCGGTGAGGGCCATTATGAGCGCGGCGGAGGACATCTCGGAGCAGAGACGGGTGGAGCAGGAGAAGGACTCCTTGCAAGAACAACTGATGCAGTCCCAGAAGATGGAAGCCATTGGCTGTCTGGCGGGGGGAGTGGCCCACGATTTCAACAACCTCTTGACGACCATCATTGGAAACGTCTCTCTCTCCATGGTGGAGCTGGCGAAGCAGGATCCGGTGCACAACCGGCTCAGCGAAATCGACGCAGCGGCCCAGCGGGCAGCCGCATTAACTCGGCAGTTGCTGACCTTTTCCAGGAAACAGATCATCGAGCTGCGCGTGCTGGAACTGGATGCCGTGCTACGCAACACGGAGGGGATGCTCAGCCGCCTGCTGGGAGAGGACATCCAGATCGTCTGGGCCCTAGAGAGCGACGGCTGGACCGTCAGGGCCGAC
>CALFHQ010000679.1 GCA_937876385.1 uncultured Pseudomonadota bacterium | reverse complement strand
GCAAAATCGAGGGCTCTTGCGGTCTGCAAGGTGATGTTCAGGGCCAGACTCAACTGCAATTGACCCATTCGCTTGATGAGGTTGCCGACGTCCTCCCCTTCTACATACTCCATGGCAATGAACAGCAGGCCACCCATGGTCCCGGCGTCGTACGTCTGAACGATGTTGGGATGGCTGAGCCGCCCCCCGGCCAGGGACTCCCGCGCAAATCGATCCACCGCTTTCTTGTTGAGCAGCATCTCTTTGTTCAGCAACTTCACCGCTACGAGCCGGTTCAACGAGGTCTGCTCCGCCAGGAGAACCTTCGCCATTCCTCCCACTCCCAGCAAACGCACGAATCGGTACCTGCCG
The DNA here is from genome assembly GCA_937876385.1 of uncultured Pseudomonadota bacterium. Classification (GTDB taxonomy): domain Bacteria; phylum Myxococcota_A; class UBA9042; order CAIXZC01; family CAIXZC01; genus CALFHQ01. The sequence continues at coordinate 5,604 of CALFHQ010000679.1, read as the reverse complement.
ATGGTTGTGCCCACCAGGGTGGAAGCATCCCGCTCCAGCAAGTGCTCACGGGTTCGCATGTCCTCCCCTAGCACCGAGGCCGCCGAGGGCAACCCCGGGGATAGCATGATGGGGCTGCGACCAAAGAGGATGAGGTCTCCAAACTGCAAGGCGCACTTCTCGATTCGACGGCCGTTGACGAACATCCCGGAATCTTCGGAGATGTCCTCCAGGAGAATATCGTTGCCGCTTACTCGAAGACGGCCGTGGCGTGGTTCGACTTCCTCCCCATTCAATCGCACATGGCACTCGGGGCCCGTTCCAATCAGGAGGGAGTCGCCGTTTCGAAGGGCGAAAATGTCGTCCTCTCGATCGAACTGCTTCACCACCAGATATCCCACCGGCGCAGAACCGGGATCGATGAAGGTGGGTTCAGTGGGATTGGCGACGTTGAATTCCTTGAGAACACCGGGCACTCGAACGGTTCTGGCGCATTTGGGGCACGTCAGGTCGCGCCCCACGTCGTCCACTTCCACGTTGAACTGGACCCGACAAGCGCCGCAAACCACCATATAACGCTGCTGATCCTCCAAAACCTCCCGAATCTGGCCAGGAGTGGCGAATCCCTGGGCAACCAGGAGATCCCCCAGGAGCTTCTCAAGACCCTGTTGCGTCAATCGCTGCTGCGCTTTCAACGCCTGCGCCAATTGCTCTGGCTGTAGAATTCCTCTGCTGACCAACAAGTCGCCTATTCGGGCCATGAAATACTCCCCGGTTGACGGAATACACGCCGGACAAGTCAAAGCGTGACGTTCCCTATTCTAACTCCTTTTTCCCTCGTGGCAACAGCCTCTTGTTCCCTTCGTTTTGCCATCCCAAACAAACTGGGGTAGAATCGGCTCCCGAATTGGGCGCAGGTCGCCCCCTGTTCATTTCCGGAGGAGCCATGTCCGAACGGTGTCGCTACTGTGAAAGCACAGTCCCAACTGGGAGTATTATCTGCCCTTCATGCGGAAGCTACGTGGTGGACGTGGAAACCCGCAAGAGCAGGCTGCATCTGTACCTCATTCCTCTCTCCATGGTCCTTCTGGCAGCGGCGGTGTTCACTTACTTGAACAACCAGGCCCAGATGGCTGACGAGGCCGACAATGTGGTCCAGATCGCCCGCCCCGACCCCATAAAGCAGCAAAGTGAAAGGGAAGCGCGCATGGAAAAGACCAGCTCCCAGCGCAGCCGAAACATCAAGAAGATTCTCGCTGACAAGCGAAAAGCAGAGGAAGAAGCCCAGGCCCTATGGGCCAAAATGGACGACGTCGAGAAGGGAACGTTCTTGCTCTCTCAGGCAAAGGCAGCATCCAGCAGAATTGAGACGATTCGTGCGGCAATGGGAGAGGGCAAGCTCCCCGCTTCGACAGAGGACGCCCTCTCGGATATCGAGGGTAGACTGGCTGTTGGACAAGTCTACGTCGAGCAAAAACAGTTTGCCGTCGCCAAAGGCTGGTATGAAGGAATCCACCGGGAACTGGACGACCTGCTTCCAGAACCGGAGGCAGAGTAGCTTCCCCGCTCTCTTACCCCTGCACCGGAAAAAACGCCCTGTATATGCTTGAAATGTTCCCGGGACGCCACAACTCTCCCGGCTCCAACTCTCGATCCACCCTGCGATAGACCAGCTTCCCGGACAGGTAGACCTGAAGCATGACTCGAACCGGTCCAGCGTTTTCAGCAGAAGCTCTGACTCCAATTGCGTAGGGCTGGATGAAGTCGTCGTGCAGGGTCTTTAGAGTGATAACCTCGGGGCGCCCCAACTCCATGTTCCCGGCGCTGCATTGACACACATAGTCGTGGTGATCCGGGTATCCCAACATCCACTCCAGCGGATACGGGTTGTCTTCACTGCAAACCCACTCCTGAGCGCCGAAATCCCCCTCCTCGTAATCTCCAGGAAATCGCAACAGCAGATCCACGTCCTCGTCTTCTCCACCGCTTCCATCCACCCCCTGCCAGGCCAACTCCATGCGCAAGTCCAGACCAGGATCGGGCAAGACTCGGACCTCTACCACATCATCGATGCAGGAGACTCGCCCCTCGGCGTCTTCAGCCCCCAGGTTGATTCGGTATGGACCGCAAACCGGCATTCGAAGCTCCAGCGGCCCCGTCCCCGATTCCGACAGACTCCCACCCTTCTGGCTCAACGCCGCAAGTCCCTCGAAGGGCTGCTCCAGAACCCAGGACCAGTGGGCGATGGGGGCACTCGATTCCCCCCCTTCGACGGTGGCAAAGAAGTACACCACCGGCGTCCCCACAAAGGCGTCCGAGAGGAACTCCACCCCCTTGCTGCTGCTCAGAACCAGGGGAGCCGGACACCGGTCTCCCGCCGCTATCCGAAAGGACGCATACGACGGGGAAACGTCGGCACAACGGGAAGGGTCAAAGGAACGGTATTCGTACGCACTTCCAACCACGAGGCGTTGAGTGCCGTCGTCCGTCGCCCAATCCGCCGTCTCCTCCACTCCCACCTCCAGGCTCACCCCGTCGCCGGCAAGGGACAACGCACCGGTGTTCTGGATTCCGCACTGATCTTCTGAGCCCGGACAGCTCGTTGGAAGAAGCTCCATCTGGTCGATTCCCAGCCCCGCCAGAAGGTCCAGAACCTGCCCGGCAAAGGCCTCCGGCCCGTCATAGAGCATCCCGCCGGGAGCCTCCGGAATCCCGTCAAAACGGATGAGGTGCCCCAACCCTTGATTCCAACTTCTCAGGGTCACGTTGACGGTGTCCCCGGCTCGGACGGGAAGGGGAAGAGAGCGTGGACTGGAGTACAACAAGAGGCGAGTTTCCAGCCCGGACACAAGCTCCATTTGATGCCGATATCCGGATTTCGGGTCGTAGTCGTAGCCCACCAATTTGTGATGGCTCTGAACCGTCCACGTGGTCTCCGGGTCAGGGGGATGGCCGGACCAATCAAAGCGCATCCGGGATGCCGCGCCATCACAGCTCTTCGAGGACATCAGGCATCCAACGTCGCTGCAATGGAGGGCCACCCCCGAGGCACCCTCCTCGCAGTCCATGTCCGTTTGACAACTACTGAGGACTGTCCAGGCGAGGGAGAAATCCTCATAGCTCTTGCACGATTCATCAATGGCGGGGTCGCTGATTCGCAACACGAAGTTGAACGTCCCAGCTTCCAACGGAACTCCGGAAAGAAGTCCCGACAAGGCTCCCACCTCGACACCCGCCGGAAGCGCGCCGGAAACCACCCGCCACAACAAACCCTCGACGTTGGCTTGCAGCTGAATCTGAATTGGCTCGTAGACTCGACCCGGGAGAATCTCATCAAGGACCAGGGACAACGGGGTGACCCCGGCGCAGATGTCCGGCCCCACCTCTTCTTCCGGCACGTCCTGCGCCACGTCCCCCTGCTCTAGACTGTCGAAGTCATAGAAGTGCGCAGTGCGAAACTCACCGCACGAACTGCAGGTCAGCAACAATGCTCCCACAAACAGCAGGTGGAGGCGGCGTTTCACTCGCCAATAACCTCCCGGCGGACGGCCAGCAGCATGACCAACAACAACAGTAGCCCCAGAAGTTCAGGGGTGGCACCGCTGGGCACGCCAACCGAACATCCTCCAGAACTCCTGTTGCCTCCGGTCTCCCTTCCAACGTCCAAAGAGGGGTCCACGTCCGCGGTGACGTCCTGTTCAGGCTGCACTGCATCCGCCGAATCGAACGAATCGGCCGTTACGATGTCCGGCTCCTCTTCCACAGCTCCTTCCTCTGTTCGTTCGAGCACTTCGAATGTCACGTCCACCAAAGCCTCGTACTGGTAGCGATGCTGATGTCGAAGGACGACATACCAATCGCTGCTTTGCCCCGGATGGAAGGCGAGCTGGTAGCCCGGCTCCACCGATTCGGCCAGGGCCAGCGCATCGAAGGGTTCTCCTCCGGTGAGGCGACTGTAGTTGGTCTGATCCAGGATCATGAGATCCAGGGTGCCGGATTCCGCAGGGTCGCACCAGGTGGCTCCGCCGTACAAACCCATTCCGCACGCCATCTCCTGAATGCCGTCTACCGTCACTCTCACGACCCGGGTGGGATCGCCGAAGTCACCCTCCAGCACGCTCTCGGGAGAAGAAACAGGGTAGTCAGTGGGCACCGACAGGGTTCTGGAGTGGCTGCTTCCTGGGATTGCATCCTGTGCTGCCACGACCAACTCCACACTCCCCTCCTCGACAGGGAACACGCCAAAGTAGGTGAGCACCCGCACATAGTAGTTGTTGCAACGGTTCGAGAGGTCGTCACAGTCGGAGATGGGGTCATTCTCGTTGGCCCCGAGCTTCAGGGAGAACCTTCCTTCGGCATCGGCAATTCCCCACCACGCCACCGTGAGCGGATACCCTCCGTTCTCTTCGTAATAGCTCTCGGTGAAAACCACGACCTCCGCTCCATCCAGAGGATTGCCCTCGGTGTTGGTGACGGCCAGCTCCAGGTCGAAGGTGTTGGCGTACAGCTCGGTGCGATTCTCCAGGTAGCCGTCGCCTCGGTATTGAACCACGGCAGAGACGTTCTTTCCTCCGCCCCACTTCTTTCCGTAACAGATGGAGGGGTCGCCGATTCGCCCCGGGCCATCACTCCAGTCGATTTGCATTGGGAACCATTCGTCACGGAACCGAAACTCGTTCCAGACGTGGTCTTCCGGGCTGTTGGAGACGTTGGCGATTGGCACCAGGCAGGTGCGAAACGCCGATGTAAGCAGGTCCTGCAGCTCCCCACAGTTGCCATAGTGGTTGCGAAGGATTCTGGGGGAGTAGTTCGACCGCTCCACAAATCCGGGGTACTTCTCTCTGCGCTCCGCCACGCTGTCGAACATGTTCTGGGAACCCCACCACGTGACTTTGTCCAACAGGAACGTATCGGGAAGAAGCGGCCGGTCTCCCGACAGGCCGGGATAGACTTCCAGGTCCCACAGGTACGAGGTTCCAGCCACCGTGTCCGCAAGCGCCGGTTGCCCCCCGACAACGGCCACATTACTTCCCGGCAAGTTCCCCCCAGCGACGACGATTCCCCCGGGAAAGACCAACCCGGATGGGTCCCAGTCGTTGTCCTCCACTGAAAGATGCAGCTCAAGGATGCGGCTTGCGCCTGAGAGCCAACTCTCCAACTCCTCTCTCCTGGACAGCACTGCATCGACCACGGATTCGCCTTGATTGCTCAAAACGAGCACCTTGTCATAGTCCTCAAGAGCAGCGTCAGCAAAGTCAGCGCTGGTGACCCGATCAAAGGGCACGGATTGGATGTCGAAAATGGAGGAGAGAAGGTCCACCCCGTCGGGAATCGGGTCGTCGGTAACCACCAACACTCGATTGAACTGGTTCAATACGACGTTTCCGGCTCCGTACAAGAGGAGGTTCTCCAGCAGGTTGCTGGCCCCTGACTTGTAAGCCTCCTCGACTCGCAGGGTCGTTGCCAGTACCGTCCCAGTTCCCACTCGAAATTCCACTGTGGTGGCTCGTCCCTCTCCGTCTCTGGTCAACACCAGGGGGTCCACGGCAAAGGGAGGGAAGTACCCCCTGGACGTCGGATTCCAACCGTTCAGGGACTCCTCCAACACGGGCTCCAGAGAGGTCA
>CALFHQ010000678.1 GCA_937876385.1 uncultured Pseudomonadota bacterium | reverse complement strand
ATGCGACCGGTGATTGCAGCCCAGGCCCACGAACGGATTGTCGAAGTCGTGAACGAGGCAGAGAAGGAAGGGGCCACCGTCGCCCTGGATGGACGAAATTTCGCCATGGAAGGGTACGAGAATGGGAACTTCATGGGACCCACAGTGCTCACCGACGTGGTCCCCGGTTCCCTGGCCCATCGAACGGAAATATTTGGTCCTGTGGTGGTGATCTTGAAGGCGGGAACCTTTGACGAGGCCTTGGAAATCATCGCTTCGAGTCCGTACGGAAACGGCGCATCCATTTACACGCAGAACGGCTACTTTGCTCGTCGATTCAAGCTTGAGGTCACCGCCGGAATGGTGGGAATCAACGTGGGAATTCCCGCCCCGGTGGCTTACCTGCCCTTTGGTGGAATGAAGGCCTCCCTCTTTGCCGACGTAAAGGCGCAGGGGAAGGATGTTGTGAACTTCTTCACCCAAAGCAAGGTCGTCACCGAGCGCTACTGGCCCGAGGAAGGGTAGGGGACATCATGGAACGAATTCAGCAACTGGAGCAGCGGGCGCTGAGCATCCGCAAGCGCATCGTTCGCCTCACCGGCACCTGCGGGGTTGGACACACCGGGGGGTCCATGTCCCTGGCGGACATCCTCGCTGCCCTGTACTTCGACGTGATGGAGGTCTCCCCGGAGACGGCCGCCGATGAGGGGCGGGACCGATTCATTCTAAGCAAAGGCCATTGCACCCCCGGTTACTACAGCGCATTGGTGGAGCGGGGCTACTCCGACGAAGCAGAACTCATCGACGAGTACGACCGCATCGATGGGCGCTTTCAGGGGCATCCGGACAAGAACAAGGTTCCCGGAGTGGACATGTCCACCGGCTCCCTCGGGCAGGGACTCTCTGTGGGAATCGGCATGGCGCTGGGAGCCCGCATGAAGGGGCTCGACTTGCGGGTTTACGTGGTCATGGGGGACGGGGAGATGCAGGAGGGGCAGATTTGGGAAGGGCTCCTCTTTGCCGGAAGCCGTCAACTCCCCGGGGTTGTCGCCATTGTGGACAACAACCAACTTCAGTTGTCCGAACGCACCGCAGATGTGCTGTCTGCCAACGACCTCCATCGAAGGGTGGCGGGGCTTGGATGGAAGACCCTCGTGTGCGACGGTCACGACATGAAGGACCTCGTTGCTACCCTTGAAACCGCTAAGGACTTGGCAGCATCGGGGCCGGTTTTTGTTCAGGCCAACACGGTCAAAGGGAAGGGGGTGAGCTTCATGGAGAACCAGGTTGGATGGCACTCCAAGGCCCCCAACAAAGAGGAAATGCTGTTGGCCCTGGCGGAATTGGAGGGAACCCATGTTTCATGAATGGATCGCTCCCAGAATGGCCATGGGACAAGCCCTCGTGGAAGAAGGCAAAGAGCGCCCGGACCTCCTCGTACTCGACGCCGACGTCTGCACTTCGACCCAGACACACCTCTTTCGAGAGGCCTACCCGCAGCGCTTCATTCAAGCGGGAATTGCCGAGGCCAACATGGTGGGGATGGCCGCTGGGTTGTCCCTCATGGGATTCACCCCGTTTCTCTCCACCTTCGCCTGCTTCGTGGGCAAGCGAATGCTTGACCAAATAGCCATCTCCATCGCCTATCCCCGGCTCAACGTGAAAATCAACGGAGCATACGGCGGGGCTTCCACCGGAAAGGCCGGGGCGACCCACCAGTCCTTCGAAGACCTGGCCATCATGCGCTCCATCCCGGACATGAAAGTTCTATGTCCCGCCGACGGTCCCGAGACCCGTGCGGCGGTGCGATTGGCTCTGGATACCGATGGACCGGTGTATCTTCGAACGGTGCGTTGCGAGGTTCCCACCCTCTTTCCAGACCACCCGACGTTGGCCTGGGGAAAGGGGGTCACCCTTCGTTCCGGCTACGATGTCTCTATCGTGTCCACGGGAATGATGACCGCCAAAGCCCTTGAAGCGGCTGAAATCCTCGAGAAGGAGGGAGTCTCAGCCCGAGTGCTGCACATGCCCAGCATCAAGCCCATGGACGAAGAGCTTCTTATCTTGGCGTCCCAGGAGACCCACGGCATCGTCACTGTGGAGAACCACAGCGTCATTGGTGGGCTGGGTGGGGCCGTTGCTGAGGTCGTCTCGGAACATGCTCCCTGCTATGTTCAGCGAGTGGGCACCCCCGA
>CALFHQ010000677.1 GCA_937876385.1 uncultured Pseudomonadota bacterium | reverse complement strand
TCGTGGGCGATGAGGAGCTTCCCGGTCTTTCGAACGGACTGGTAGACCAGCTCCCAATCGAAGGGAACCAGGGTTCGAGGGTCGATGACCTCCACGGCCCCCCCGGCCTGAAGCAGCCGCACCGCCTGGAGTGCCTTGTGAAGCTGCATCCCCCAAGCCACCAGAGTGACGTCGTCTCCGGTCTGGACCACCTTCCCCTTCCCAAACGGCAGGGTCCAGTCCGAATTTGGCTCCGGTCTGGCCGCGCTGCGCTGCCGGTAGAGGGCCTTGTGTTCCAGAAAGAGCACCGGGTCGTCGCCACGAATGGCTTCTTTGAGGAGTCCTTTGGCGTCAGCGGCATTGGAGGGATAGGCTACCTTCAATCCCGGAATGTGGGCGAAGATGGCGTCCTGGGACTGGCTGTGATAGAGGCCGCCGTGAATGTATCCGCCCACCGGAGTGCGGATGATTACCGGTGCCTTCCACTGCCCGTTGGAGCGGTAATGGATGGTGGCCAATTCGCTCTTTAGCTGGTTGAAACCAGGCCACAGAAAATCCACGAACTGGATTTCAGCCACGGGTTTCATCCCGTTTGCGGCAAGGCCAATGGCGCTTCCGATGATGGAAGACTCTGCCAGTGGGCTGTTGAACACCCGCTTGGGACCGAACTGATCGCTGAGTCCCCGGCTGGCACCAAAGACCCCGCCTTTCTTGTCCTCAACGTCTTCTCCAAAGAGGATGACTCGGGGGTCTCGCTCCATTTCCTCGGCGATGGCGTGGTTGATGGCGTCCACCATCACGGTGTCCTCCCCATCGGTACCCGGTTCCGTTTCCTTCGTCTCCGAATGGAGAGAGACAAAGTTGTGGTTCAATGCCGTTGTGGGGTCTGGATCGGGCTGGGCGAGGGCCCATTTCTCGGACTCCTCCACCAGAGCCACAACCTCTTTGCGAATGGCTTCGGCTTCTTCCTTTGGGATGCAGCCGTCGGCGTCACACTTCTTTTCAAACAGCTCGATGGGGTCGAGGAGGGAGTCACTCTCGAGTTCTTCCTTCTTTCGGTACTTTCTCTGGTCGTCGCTGGAAGAGTGGGGAAGCAGGCGCACCACTTCACTGAGGACGAGGGCAGGTCCCTTCCCCGACTCGATGTGTTCCACGGCATCGGCGATGAGGTCGTAGGCTGCAAAGAGGTCAGTTCCCTCGGTGATGTGTACCTTGAAGAGGTTGGAGTACCCTTCCAACATCTGACTTGCGGGGACTCCTGCTGCCTGCTTGTCGTAGGGCACGCTGATGGCCCAGCGGTTGTTTTCCACGTGAAAGAGGACGGGCAGCATCTCTCGGTTGGCGAGGTTGACTGCCTCGTAGAAATCTCCCTGGCTCGTGGTTCCTTCTCCGGAACTCACATACACCTTTCCCGGCTCTCCTCGCAATTTCATGGCCATGGCCGCGCCCACGGCGTGGAGGTATTGGGTTCCTGTGGGAGACGATTGCGTGAACATGTTGGTCTTCTTGTGTCCCCAATGACTGGGCATCTGTCTTCCGCCGGAGTTGGGGTCATCCCCCTTGCCCAGAGTGTGCAGGTAGACCTCTTTGGGGGTCATCCCCCATCCCAAAACAAAGGGAAGGTCTCGGTAGTAGGGGAACGCCCAGTCCTCTCCGGGCGAGAAGTGCTGGGAGATTGCCACCTGGGGTGCTTCGTGCCCGGATGATCCGATGTGAAAGAACGCCTTGCCTTGACGAAGGAGGCTTAAGGCTCGCTCGTCCATGCGTCGAGACAAGACCAGTAGTCGGTAAATTTCGCGAAGGCGCTGGGGGTTCAACTCTTTGCGTTGGGCCATATTCCAAGTCTCCTGATGAGTCGACCAACAGTGGTGGGTCGCAGATGGTTCCTGGTACTAAACAGGGTCATCTTGACCAGCGATCATCCCCGTAGG
>CALFHQ010000676.1 GCA_937876385.1 uncultured Pseudomonadota bacterium | reverse complement strand
CCATGGCGGTCCTTGAAACGGAGCAGCTCGGGGCCGTAATAATCCCATCGTCCCGATTCCTTCCAGAGCTCGGACGGCTGCACCGCCGGCAGGTACACCTCGATGGCGCCGGCCTTGTTCAGCTCCTCTCGCACAATGCGCTCCACTTTGTGAAGCACTCGCACTCCCAAAGGAAGGAAGTCGTAGATGCCCGCGGCCAGTTGGCGGATGAAGCCCCCCCGAACGAGGTTGGCATGGCTAGCCAGCTCGGCATCTTTGGGAGCTTCCTTGAGTGTCGGCAAGTGATATCTCGTCAGTTTCATGTCTGGTAATCCTCGATCTTGCACAAAAGGGGAGACACCCGTAAAAAGGCGCCTCCCCTGATGATTGGCCTCAGCTTCGTGAAGACGTCCGTTTCCTATTCGGGGGAAACGGCGACGGGGCCGAAGGTTGTGTAGTCGTAAACTTTGTGCAGTCCACGAAGGAGCTCAAGCAACCCGATGATCTTGTGCATCTCTCCGCCTTCGGCGTAAGCGGCACGAAGCTCTTCTTCGGTTTCCAAGCTCTCGTAGAACTCACGACCTCGATTGACGAGGGTCCAAGCGGTGTCGAACTCGTCGTTCTCACCCATCTTGTACGCCACGTAAATCTTGCCGCTCAGAGGATCCTTCAGCTCCACCTGGGGAACGTCCACCGGCAGGTCAATGGCATCCTCGTGTCCCTTCAAGAAGACGCGAGTCGTGTCCATGTAGCGCCGGTCGTAGTTGTTGATCATCAACGACATGCCGTAGTAGGCCGCCAACATCGGGAGACGGAACCATGTGGTGGGGAAGTCATAGTCGACTTCTTCCGGCTCCAGGAAGTGCCCGTCGGAGCAGAAGTTGGGGTCACCGACTTCGCTGGGAGTACGCAACTTCAGGTACAGCGGGTCGCCGTTTTCGGCTTCCACGACGCAAGCTGCATAGTTCTGCTCCTCATGGGTGGTGAGACCGCCCAGGAGGTTCAGCATCTGGTCCGGGAAGACGTTGAAGAAGCTGATGGTGTAGTTCCGCACATCGGGAGTTTCCTCGATATTGAGGAAATCCGTGGTGGGGTCACACAGGGCCATGAAGGCGTTGAGTCGGTCGTAGATGGCTCCACCGGAGATGGGGAACATTTCGTCTCCAGTGAGATAGTAGGTGGGGTACATGGGACGGGCAGCGAACTTCCCGTAGTCCTCTTCCAGAATGAAGAGGTTCTGGAGGTCGTTGTCGTTGTAAGAGGTCCAGGTCTCGTAGCGGCTATGCTTCGAGTTGTACCCATAGCGACGCACGTCGGTGTAGTCCCCGGAAGGAATGGCGAAGACCTTGGTCAAGGTCGAGAACGCCTCGTAGGAAGCCATGGACCCAGCCAGACCGCCGTTGATATCCTGTTCCCAGGGAATCCCGAACTTCTCTTCCCAGAAGTTGTTGTGGTTGAATCGCTCGTAGTTCACGGCCCACCACTGGAACTGCTGCTTCATGAGGAAGAAGATGCTCATCACTCGGTCAGCGTACTTCTCGTGAGAGAAGGTCACCTTTCCACGCCATCGCCCCCAGAAGGGCCAGTACCACCAGTAGTCATCCGAAGCGTTCCGGACGATCTCGTAGGGGTCTGCGCCGGCATCCCACACTGCACAATAGGGGGTTCTGTAAACATACTCGTCGCCACAGAATCGGTAGGGAACCTGGACTTCTGTGTCGGACATGCAGTGTTTCTCACCCAGTTCGAGGACGCAGGACCCGGAGGTGCAATCGGCGTCGGTCTTGCAGGTGGTTCCCATGATGTCTTTGAGCAGCACGTCTTTACGCTCGTAAATCTTGTCCACGCTGCCGATGACGTTGGGAATCTGGCTGTAGTGGACCCGTTTGAACAGCTTCTCCATGGGGGCCATTTCGCCGCCCACGGGGTTC
>CALFHQ010000675.1 GCA_937876385.1 uncultured Pseudomonadota bacterium | reverse complement strand
CAATGCCTACAGTTGTGTCACCGATTCGCTCCCCAACGAAAGCTCGGCATGTGATGACGGCGATGCGTGTACCGCCGACGACGTCTGCGTGGAGGGCCAATGTGCGGGGAGCGGCGTGGTGGATTGCGACGATGCCAACGTCTGCACCGTGGACTCCTGCGATTCCGAGAGCGGATGTGTCGCCGAGTTGCTGGACGACGGCACGTTCTGTGATGTGGAGGGGACGGGAGTGGACCGCTGTGTTGCCGGGGAGTGCCTGGCGATGGAGCCCGGGGAGGTCTGCCAGACCCCCATTTTGCTTGAAGTTGGAGAAGAGTTCATTGTGGACTTTGCCGCTGCTCTTGCCTTTGAGGATACGCTTTGCGAAGAGGCGACATCGGCGGGTCCAGAAGTGCACTTCCGGGTGTCAGTGGTGCCCGGTGACTACCGAATTACCGTCATCCCGGACGCTGGATTGGATGTCTCCATTGTGGTTCTTGCGGATTGTTCCCCGGCCGAGTGCCTACCTCTCGTGGACGAAGGCGAGGCGGGTGAGACGGAATCAGAGGTCGTTTCCATTCTGGAGGAGGGGCAAGCCGAGCTGCTATTCCGGGTAGAAATTGCCGAATCCGCGGCAGCGGGCGCCACAGTCCTGGTGGAGTGGGTGGAACCCGAGGTGGTTGAGGTAGCTGAGGTCGTCGAAGAGGGCATCGAAGAGGACATAGTGACCGAGCCGGAGGTAGTTGAGGAAGCTTGGTCCGGGGAGGAACTTCGGGAAGGGGAAGACGGTGTTGCTGCCGAAGACGCGGCCGTGGTGGAAGCGGATGTGGGAGAAGACGGTCCTCGGTCCGGGGGGTGCCATGCGGGGCCAGTGCCTCATACCGTGTGGAGTCTGTGGATGTTGTTGCTGGTGTTGATTGGGTCGGCTCGCATGCGTGGGAAGTTTGACCGCAAGGGTCACGCCTGAGTCCTCTGTTCTTCTACCAGGTCCAGGTGGCAGTGAGTCCGGCAGCGCCGGTGTTGGGGTCTCCGAAGGGGGTCAATCCGATGAACTCGATGTCCTGCTTCTGTACCGGCTTCCCGTGGATGTAGCGGTACTTGCTGGAGCGGTGTTTCATGACCCACTTTCCCAGGAAATAGCCCAGGGGAGCGCCCCAGATGACATCAGAGATGAAGTGCTGGTTGTTGTACAGGACGCTCATGGAGATGTAGGCGTAGAGGGTGTACCCGATGACGTCGATCCATACCTTGTCGAAGTAGTCCATGGTGAGGGTAGCGATGGCAAAGACGCTGGCGGTGTGACCGGACGGCGTGCCTGAGGGAAAGAGCTTGTATCCCTGGGTTGGTCCGTGGACGACGCCGTATCCATTCCCCTGGTAGGGGCTCTCTCGTCCCATGAGGAGTTTCTGGGACACCCCGTGGAATTGAACGAGGCCGAGGGTTTCCAACATCAGGGAGGCCCACTCCACAATTTCGTCACTTCCCCCAATCCAGCCGGCCAGCGCCGATACTCCAATGAATCCCAGCCCGAAGGCAGAGAAGCGCTCGGTGGTGAGTCGCCAGAAGACCCCGTCGAGGACATCGTTGCGTCCTCGCTGAATCCAGAACTGAAGTTGTGCATCGGGTGACGGGTTGGTAGGGGCCATGAAGGCCAGGGTTCCCCCCATGGTGAGACCGAACCACATCCAGTCCTTTTCGTCCCACTCCACGAAGTTGATGCTGGTTCCCACGATGGAGACCCAGAACCGTGCGAAGATGGTCATGTTCTGGTAGCGCCACTTCTCCCCCAGATAGAAGGGGAGGTTCCCTTCGCCACCCATCTCTTCGCCACGCAGCTCTTCGGTGTTTGGGGGGGTGAGGTCAATGGGGTCGAGGAATGCTTCGTAGCGCTGCTTTGAGTCTGCCGGTGGGGCGTCCAACACGGGACGTAG
>CALFHQ010000674.1 GCA_937876385.1 uncultured Pseudomonadota bacterium | reverse complement strand
CGGTAGCCGAAGAAGCTCCGGTAGCCGAAGAAGCTCCGGTAGCCGAAGAAGCTCCGGTAGCCGAAGAAGCTCCCGAAGCCGAAGAAGAAGCCAAGGTCGACTAAGCCTCCAGCCTCCAGCCTCCAGCCTTCAGCCTCCAGCCAACTACATTTTTCCGTACAGTTTCAGTTTGTTGTAGAGTGTTCTGCGGTCGATGTTGAGTTGTTCGGCGGTGCGTTTCTTGTTGCCGTCGTTGCTCTCCAGCGCGGCGAGAATCACATCCCTCTCAATTGCTGCCAGAGTCTTCCCTTCCCAGAAGAGGTGGTCCCCCGCGTCGGCTGACCCTTCCCGGGAGCGTTGCAGCACCTCGAAGTCTGACGCATCCAGGAGCTTGTGTTCTGCGAAGAGGCAGGCGCTCTTCAAGGACGCTTCAAGCTCCCGAACGTTGCCGGGCCACGGGTATTGCGAGAGCTTCAAGAGAGCCGGTGGAGTGACCCCTTCCACTTCGGAAATGCCCTGTTCACGATTGTCCAGGACGAACTTGTCCACCAGAAGAGGGATGTCTTCTCTTCGCTTTCTCAGGGGGGGGATGGAGATGGCGACAATGTTCAACCGATAGAAGAGGTCTTCTCGAAAGTGTCCCTTCTTTACGAGGTCATCCAGGGGCTTGTTGGATGCTGCCAGAAGCCTCACATCGACCCGTCGCGTCTCGGAGGAACCCAGGGGTTGGATTTCTCCGTATTGAAGGGTTCTCAAGAGCTTTCCTTGCATCTCAAGGGGCATGTCTCCCACTTCGTCAAGGAAGAGGGTGCCTGTGTGGGCGACCTCAAAGAGCCCCTTCTTGTCTCGAGAAGCGCCCGTGTAGGCCCCTTTCGTGTGGCCAAACAGCTCGCTTTCTATCAGGGTGGCTGGAATGGAACTGCAGTTGATGGCCACGAAGGGCTTGTCCATTCGGCATCCGTACTCGTGGATGGCCTTGGCAACCAGTTCTTTGCCGGTGCCGCTCTCTCCCTGGATTAGCACGGTGATGTCGTTGTCCAGCACCTTCTGGATGATGTTGTACATCTTCACCATGGGCTCGCTCTCCCCGATGATTGGTGGAAAGCGATTGGCCTTAGGGTCCGGGGCATCGCCGGTGCGGGCTCCACGGTGGGTGATGCGTTGAAACTCGTCCAACTGCTGCTGAATCTTCTCAAGCTTTCTGGTGAGTCTGGAGACAGCAACCTCAAGCGACTCGACTTCCGTCTTGAGCCTGTCCTTTCCCAAGAACAGCGCGGTGAAGTCGGCCAATCCTTCAAGTTTCCTGGCCTCCTTTTCGCCGAACGCTTCGGGGATGAAACGGGAGTCGACGTAGATTGCTCCCACGACAGTGCCTATGGACCAGATGGGAACGCAGAGGACGGAGCGAAGCCCCAATTCATATACCGAATTCAACCCGCCAAAGCCCTGGTGTCCCGCCGCATCGTCAAGAAGGAGGGTGGCTTCACCGTCTACAGTCTGCTGGGCGACATGAAAGGAAAGACGGGCCTCACGCCCCTTGAGCGACTCACGGTCGAGGTTTCGGGCCGATTCAATCTGGAGCTTGTGGGTTCGGGAATCCTTCAACAGGAGCATTCCCCGTTCGGCTCCCGACATCTCCACGGCCTCATCGACGAGGTGATCCAGCATTCGTCTGCGGTCATTCTCTTCCAATATGCGTTTGGCTAGCTGGCGCCACGGTTCCATCGCAAATCTCCCTATGTCGAGTTCAAGACAGAGTACCCATTTTCACCCGTCAGGGAAAGGGGGAATGGAACAGAAAGAGGGGAGTGGGTGCGGTGGTACTTGTGCTATGATCTTACTGAGGTGATGCCCATGAGACTGTTCTTCAATGCGATTATGGTGCTCCTTCTTTGTGGGTGCCAGCCTGGTGCAGACTCCGTGACAAGGGATGTTGCGGAGTTTCCAGACGTGCACGAAGACGTGGCCGGAGTCGATGAAGACATCCTGGATTTGGCGGATCAAGGCGGTGATTGGGCTGATTTGTGCAGTGGATGCGACCTCATGGAAGTGGACGTCACGACGACATGCGTCTTGGATGTCGACTGCGACGATGGCAATCCGTGCACCGACGATTTCTGTGACGAGGGTTTGGGCTGCCGCCATGTGCTGCAGCCTGACGGCGAGCCTTGCGATACCGGAGATGCCTGTGCCCTGCACGGTGAGTGCCAGGCAGGGCTGTGCGATCCGCAGACTCTGGTTGACTGTGACGACGACAATCCGTGCACCGTTGAGGAATGCGACGCTGTGTTGGGGTGTGTCCAGGAGACTCTGGACGGCGTTGCTTGCCTGGACGATGATCCGTGCACCGTGGGAGAGCTTTGTGAGTCGGGAGTGTGCGTCGGCGTCACCCTGAAGTCGTGCGATGATGAGAACCCATGCACCGGGGACTTCTGCGTGCCTGGTGTTGGATGTCAGCACAGCATTGTGGAGGGAAGCTGCGGTGTCGATGACCCCTGTGTCTCCAACGGAACATGCCAACTGGGTGTGTGCATTGGTGAGTTCCTAGATTGCGCCGATGGGAATCCGTGCACCCAGGACGTGTGCAAGGCGGGGGTGGGATGTGTTCACGAGATTCTTGCCGGATCGTCTTGCAACGACGGGTTCGTTTGTACTCAGGACGACCGCTGCGATTTTGAAGGGCATTGTGCTGGCCAGGATGCGGACTGCAACGATCTGAACTCCTGCACCGTGGACCAGTGCGCAGAGGAATCGGGAGGGTGCTTCTACACGGCGCTTCCCGGGGAACCCTGCGACGACGGAGATTCATGCACTGTGAACGACCAGTGTGATTCGCTGTTTTGTCGCGGTTCTGCGATGAAATGTGATGATGGAGATGAGGGAACGGTGGACAGTTGTGTGGCAGGGGAGTGTGTCTACGAGTCGATCTGAAGTGTCTCTCGTCTTCTCTTCAGCACCACGGCGACCTTCCGTAACAGAGCGTCAACTCCGACCCCCGTCGCTGTGGAAACAGGGAGTGCTCTTCTTTTCATCTTCTTGAACGCCTCAATCAACTCCTGCACCAGCTCATCCTCGGCACCATCGGGAAGAAGATCGATCTTGTTGAGTCCGATGACCTCGGGGCGCTTGAGAAGCTCCGGGTCGAACTGCTCCATCTCGTGGCGAATGCCTTCCCAGTCTTCCATGGGGGTTTCACTGGTGACATCGATGAGATGCAGGAGTACTTGCGTTCGCTGGATGTGCTTGAGGAACTGAATTCCCAGCCCCTTGCCTTCGTGAGCGCCCTGAATAAGACCAGGCATGTCGGCCACAACGAAGGGGAAGTTTGGAAAGTGCTCGACTACTCCGAGGTTGGGAATGAGGGTCGTGAAGTGGTATGCGGCGATTTCCGGGCGAGCGGCCGAGACTCGGGCGATGAAGCTGCTCTTTCCAACACTGGGAAGCCCGATGATTCCGACGTCGGCAAGGAG
>CALFHQ010000673.1 GCA_937876385.1 uncultured Pseudomonadota bacterium | reverse complement strand
GAACTTGATCCCCATTTCTTTGGGTTCTTCGTGCTTCACCCACGCCACCTCCCCTTCGACCTCCACAGTTTCGTTCAGGTCGGGGAAGTTGATGTTCACGAAGACCTGGGTTCCTTTGGGTTCCAGGGTCGGCGTGCGAATGCTCAACCCCCCCAAAGAGAGGTTCTCAATCTTGTGGAAGAGAAGAACTTCTGACCCCGTGTAGTCCACCAACGCATCGGTTTCAATCCTCACGTGCTCTCGAGTGTGCTCGTCAGACATCGTACTCTCCATTTCGTGACAACTTTCCAACCAGGACGCTAGCACAGGGACCTGCAACTGTAAAGAATTCGGGAGGGGTAACCAATTGAATATTGAAAAGGGGGAGGGGGGCTGTTACCCTCAAACGCTGCATTTCAAGTGGGCGTCCGCAAACGCGGAATTCCCAACATCAATAGCGAAGGAGAATCTATGACGCAGTTGCAACAGGCCAAGGCGGGCACGATCACGACAGAGATGAAGAACGTGGCTCGTGACGAGGGGGTGGATGGCGATTGGCTGATGAAGCAAGTCGCAGCGGGGGAAATCGTCATACCGGCAAACCGGAATCACAAGAATCTGGCAGCGGTGGGCATTGGTGGCGGTCTGAAGGTCAAAGTCAATTCGAATATCGGGACGAGTCCCCTCTTCATCGACGTCGACGACGAAATGGCCAAGCTCGAAGCGGCGCTTACCGCGGGAGCCGATGCGGTCATGGACCTCTCCACCGGGGGGGACCTGGACGAAATCCGTCGACGCATGATTGCCGCCTGTCCAAAACCCCTCGGCACCGTGCCGATGTACCAGGTAATGAAAGAGGCCGGGGACAAGACGAAGATGTCCATGAGCATCTACATGGACGTCCTCAAGCGCCACGCAGAACAAGGGGTGGACTTCATCACCATCCACGCCGGAGTCACGAGCCGAGCCTTTGGTGCCATGGATTCTCGCCTGATGAAGTCCGTCAGCCGGGGAGGAGCCCTCCTCCTCGCCTGGATGGCTCACCACAACAAGGAGAGCTTCATCTACGAGAACTTCGACGACGTTCTGGGGCTTTGCAAGGACTACGACATCACCTTGAGCCTCGGCGACGGGATGCGCCCCGGTTGCCTCCACGACGCCACCGACCAGGCGCAACTGGACGAACTGCGGATCCTCGGAGAGCTGCAGCAACGAGCCGTGGCCGAAGGGGTGCAGGTGATGATCGAAGGTCCCGGTCACGTACCGTACAACGAAATCGAGCTCAACGTCATCTTGCAGAAGAAATACTGCCACAAGGCTCCCTTCTACGTCTTAGGACCCCTCCCCACAGACATTGCGGCCGGCTACGACCACATCGCCTGCGCCATGGGAGGGGCTCTGGCAGCATCCAAAGGGGCTGACTTCCTTTGCTACGTCACTCCAAAGGAGCACATCGGATTGCCCAATGTGGGGGATGTGTACCAGGGCACCGTGGTCACCAAAATCGCTGCCCATGTCGCCGACCTGGCTCGGGGCAACCCAGCCGCATTGGCAAGAGACCACCGCATGGCCGTGGCTCGAAACAACGTGGACTGGATCGGCATGCAGGAAGAGTCCATCGACCCCGTGACCTTCGCTGAATTGCGCCGTCTCGAATGCGAGCAGAACCCGGAACTCGATCGAGCCAACTTCTGCTCCATGTGTGGCGACTTCTGCGTCTTTGAAAGCTACAACCCCGACAAGAAAGAGAAGGGTGAGTAACTCCATGAACCGCTGCGTGCTCCTCTTGTCCTGCGCCTTCCTTGTCGCTGCAGGCTGCGGCGACGGCACGAAGCAGCCCCCCAGCACCCCTTCCGCACACAATGCCCTCTCCCTGGACGCTTACCTGGAGGCAGTCTTTGGGCAGGGAATGGCTACCTGCGAAAAGGACGCCGATTGCATCAGCGGAGTGTGCGAACGGGATAGCTATCTCGCCATTGGCACCGACACCGGGCTTTGCTTGGGACTCCCGGGGGCTTATATGCGGTGGCAGCGCACGCTGCTTGCAGAAGGTGTGGCCGAGGGTCTAAAAGCACACCCTGAGTGGGCCGAACCGTTCCTTATTGAAGTGCAGAAACGGTACGATTCCGGGCTCCCAGACGGAGAGAAGGAAGCGTTCCTGCTGATGGCCAGAGCCGTAGGGAACGTTGATGCCAACGCCTGGCTCGCTCAGTGCTTTGACGAGATGCCCGAAGGAGGGTTGAAGACCTTCACGGCGGTTTTGTTGGCGCACGCCGGAGATCTGCGAGGAAGAGACCTTATTGCAGATGCTGCCTTGTCGTCTGTCGTTCGAACGCGCCTCCTGGGTATAGACGGAGGGGCTGCCATGTGCGACGAACTGGGGCACGGAATCCTCGCCGAAGGACTCACAGATGCACACCCCCTCATCCGGCGGCGAAGCGCTCAAGGGCTTGCTCGTTGCCACACAAAGCAGGGCAAGAAGCTTCTTGAAGAGCGTCTGCACGCTTTGCAACAGAATGACTATCCCCCCGACGGCGAAATCTTCCCCCTGGAATCAGCCCTCTCGAAGTGGTAGCGACCCCTCCCCGATAGAGAAACTCAGAAGATGCCTTCGACGCCAAACGCCATGGTA
>CALFHQ010000672.1 GCA_937876385.1 uncultured Pseudomonadota bacterium | reverse complement strand
ACTCTCTTTCCTTAAAGCCGAGATGGGGGATGATCTCGAGGGAATCAGACACGAGATCAAAACCGACAAGGTCTACGCCATCGTGGAAACCAAGGGCGTTGAGCGCGACTACGACGAGTACATGAAGGAACTCGAAGCAGAGGCCGAGAAGAATAAGGAAGAGGAAGAAGCGAAGAACGCGGCAGAAGAGAAGGCAGAAGAGAAGGCAGAAGAGAAGGCAGAAGAGAAGGCAGAAGAGAAGCCGAAGGCCAAGGCCAAGGCGAAGCCGAAGGCCAAAGCCAAGCCGGCACCCAAGGCTGACAAAGAGACCAAGCCGAAGGCCAAAGCCAAGCCGAAGACCAAGTCTGCTACCCCAAAGAAGGCCAAGACCCCGAAATCCGATTCGGAATAAGTCCCATCAAACGGCCCCACGCCTTGAGTTTTACCCGAATTCGCGCCTCATTTGCTCAAAATCTGCTCTATTTTTCCTTTGAGGGGTGATTTTTCCCGGGACCCCACTATACTATCGAAAGAACAAACGCCGAGGAGGTTCAGCCCGTGACCGACAGCAAGCGACAAATCTTGGAACCGCAAAACAATTTCTGGGTGCCGACCGTCATCGAACAGACTCCGAGAGGGGAACGTGAATGGACGATTTTCTCCCGTCTCCTCAAGGACCGGATTATTTTCATCGGTACTCCCATCGATGACTCGGTGGCCAACGTCGTTCTGGCGCAGTTGCTGTTTCTCGAATCCGAAGACCCTAGCAAAGACGTGTCCATCTATATTAACTCCCCCGGTGGAGCTGTGACCGCTGGTCTGGCCATTTACGATACCATGCAGTATGTGAAATGCCCCATCACCACCTTGTGTGTTGGGCAGGCTTACAGCATGGCAGCGATCTTGTTGGCAGCGGGAACCGAGGGAAAACGACATGCGCTGCCGCACTCGAGAATTTTGCTGCACCAGCCCCTGGGGGGCTTCTCCGGCCAGGCGACGGACGTGGATATTCAGGCTCGAGAGATTGTTCGCATCAAGAATGAGTTGAACACCATCATCAGTCAGCACACCAACCGCGAGGTCGATCAGGTGGCGCAGGACACCGACCGAGACTTCTACTTGGGACCTGAGGAGGCCCTGGAGTACGGACTCATCGACCATGTGATTGCCAGTAGATAAGCGGTTCCGGACACCCTCGGGTGTTCGGCGGCTTGCTTGAAACGGTCGCGGGACATACTATACTGTAGTTGATTCGCAATTCGGCTCCTTCGGGAGTCGAAGGCGAGGCCCCGAGGGAAGGCTCCCTCGCAGTAAGCAAACGGGAGGCGTAGATAACGTCGTGGAAAAGAAAGAAAAAGACGGCTACTTGAGATGTTCTTTCTGCGGTAAGACGCAAAAGGAAGTCCGCAAGCTGATCGCCGGCCCGGGTGTGTACATTTGTGACGAATGTGTCACCCTGTGCGGCGAGATTATTGCCGACGAGATTGAAAAGGAAGAGCGTCTTCCCGATGGAAGCAGACTTCCCACGCCGGCCGAGTTGAAAGGACAGTTGGACGAATGGGTGATCGGACAGGAGCGAGCCAAAAAGGTTCTGTCGGTGGCCGTGTACAACCACTACAAGCGGATCAACCAGCCCAAACGGGATCAGGCAGCGGTGGAGCTTTCAAAGAGCAACATCATGATGATTGGTCCCACCGGGACGGGAAAGACTCTCTTGGCCCAGACCTTGGCCAAGCTCCTCAACGTTCCCTTCGCCATGGCGGACGCCACCTCTCTTACCGAGGCGGGATATGTCGGTGAGGATGTCGAGAACGTTGTGTTGGGCCTCCTGCAAAACGCCGACTACGACGTCGAGGCCGCTTCCCGTGGAATCGTCTATGTGGACGAAATCGACAAACTCGGGCGAAAAGCCGGGGGGCCGTCGGTGACCCGAGACGTGGGTGGCGAGGGAGTGCAGCAGGCGCTCTTGAAGATCCTGGAAGGAACCATCGCCAACGTTCCCCCAAAGGGAGGGCGAAAGCACCCACAGCAGGAATTCATTGCCCTGGATACGACGAACATTCTGTTCATCCTCGGAGGCAGCTTCGAAGGACTGGACAAGATCATCGACCAGCGCATTGGGAAGAAGACCCTCGGTTTTGGTGCCGAGATTGTCAATCCGAACGACAAAGCCTTGGGAAAAATCCTGGAGCAGGTCGCCCCGGAAGACCTTCAGAAGTTCGGACTCATTCCGGAGTTTGTGGGCCGAATCCCGGTGGTTGCAACTCTTCACGAGTTGGATACCGCCGCACTGGTCCGCATCCTCACTGAACCCAAGAACGCTCTTGTACGACAGTTCCAATACCTCATGGAATTGGATGACTGTGAGTTGACCTTCACTGATGACGGGCTCGCTGCCATCTCTGAGAAGGCGCTGGCCAGGAAGTCGGGAGCGAGAGGGCTTCGAGCCATCGTAGAAGAGATGCTGCTTGAGGTGATGTACGACGTTCCGTCCATGGACAACATCAAGGAAGTCATCATCGATGGAAAATCGGTGCGTGAGACCCGACAGCCGATGTATGTCTACCGGAACGAAACGGAAGCCGCACAAGAGCAGGGTTGACCCCACGACCAGCTTGAAAATCCTCCGTACATTCAGGAGAAATGCCATGCAAGATTACCAGAACTATCCGCTCCTGCCCCTGAGAGATATTGTTGTTTTCCCAAACATGGTGGTGCCTCTCTTTGTGGGCCGCCAGAAATCCATAGCGGCCCTCGACCAGGCCATGGCCCACGACAAGACGTTGTTCCTGTCGGCCCAGAAGAACGCCAGAACCAACAACCCCGGACCGGAAGACATTTTTGAGATGGGGACCGTGGGAACGGTGGTTCAGTTGCTGAGACTTCCCGACGGAACCATCAAGGTTCTGGTGGAGGGGAAGCATCGCGCTCGGATGCATTCCTTTGTCGAGATGGAGCCGTACTTCGAAGTGGAGGTTGAGCCCCTGCCTGATCCCGCGGTGGACCCGGTGGAAGCCGAAGCCCTGGTGCGCACCGTGCATCAGACCTTCGAGAACTTTGTGAAGCTCAACAAGAAGATTCCCCCCGAAGTGGTCATGTCAGTCACCGCCGTTGATGACCCGTCCCGGCTCTCAGACACGGTGGTATCGCACCTGAACTTGAAGCTCATCGACAAGCAGGCCCTCCTCGAATTGACGGAGCCCGTTGCCCGCCTCGAGAAGCTCCTCGAGTTGATGCAGTCCGAGATGGACATTCTTCAGGTGGAGAAGAAGATCAAGACCCGAGTTCGCAAGCAGATGGAGAAGAGCCAGCGGGAGTACTACCTCAACGAGCAGATGCAGGCCATCCAGCGGGAACTGGGAGAGAAGGACGAGTTCAGAAACGAGATAGCGGAGATCGAAGAGAAGATTCGCAAGAAGAAGCTCACCGAGGAAGCCAAAGAACGCGCCCTTCGAGAAGTCAAGAAGCTCAAGATGATGGCGCCCATGTCCGCTGAGGCGACGGTCGTTCGAAACTACATCGATTGGATTCTGGCCCTCCCGTGGCACGAATTCTCGGAAGACCGGGTGGACATCAGGGAAGCCGAACGGATCCTGGACGAAGACCACTACGGCCTGGAGAAGGCCAAAGAGCGCATTCTGGAGTACCTCGCAGTTCAGAGTCTCGTTGAAAAGCTCAAGGGCCCCATCCTATGCCTCGTGGGACCTCCCGGAGTCGGGAAGACCTCCCTGGCACGCTCCATTGCAAGAGCCATGGGAAGGGAATACGTCCGAATCTCATTGGGAGGGGTCCGAGACGAGGCCGAGATTCGCGGGCACCGGCGCACCTATATCGGAGCCCTGCCCGGGAAGATCATCCAGTCTCTTCGGAAGGTCAACAGCTCCAGCCCCGTGTTTCTCCTGGATGAGATTGACAAGATGAGCACCGATTTTCGAGGTGACCCGGCTTCTGCGTTGCTGGAAGTCCTCGACCCCGAGCAGAACCACACCTTCCAGGACCACTACCTGGATCTGGACTATGACCTGTCTCGGGTGATGTTCATCACGACGGCGAACTACCGAGAGGGGATCCCCGTTCCTCTTCAGGACAGAATGGAGATCATTGAGTTGTCGGGATACACCGAATTCGACAAGCTCCAGATCGCCGACCGCTTCCTTGTCCCTCGACAGAGGACGGCGAACGGCATGGACAAAGTCGACATTGCGTTCTCCAAGGACTCTCTTCGAGACATCATTCGTTTCTACACTCGAGAAGCGGGCGTTCGAAGTCTCGAGAGAACCATCGCCTCGGTGATTCGCAAGGTGGCCAAGGAGCACATCGGGAAGAAGAAGCCGAAGAAGGCCTCCTACCGTGTTACTCCGACCAAGGTGAAAGGCTACCTCGGGGCACACCGCTTCAAGTACGGCAAGTCCGAAGAGAAGGATGCCGTGGGGGTGGTCAATGGAATGGCAGTCACATCCGTTGGCGGAGACCTCATGACGTTGGAAGCCACGGTGGTGCCTTCCTCCAACAAGACCAGTGGCAACATCACGATTACCGGTCTGGTGAAGCAGGTCATGGAGGAGTCCGGCCGTGCTGCCTTGACCTACGTGCGCTCCCGCGGAC
The DNA here is from genome assembly GCA_937876385.1 of uncultured Pseudomonadota bacterium. Taxonomy (GTDB): domain Bacteria; phylum Myxococcota_A; class UBA9042; order CAIXZC01; family CAIXZC01; genus CALFHQ01. The sequence continues at coordinate 5,216 of CALFHQ010000672.1, read as the reverse complement.
ACCTCCTGGGCATCGATTCGAGCTTGTTCAGCCGGGTGGACATTCATGTTCATGTTCCTGAAGGAGCGACTCCCAAGGATGGACCCTCCGCCGGGATCACCATGGCCACCGCCATTGCCTCTGCACTCACTCGAATTCCTGTGCGGGCCAACGTGGCCATGACCGGAGAGATCACCCTGCGTGGTAGAGTCCTCCCCATCGGCGGCGTGAAGGACAAACTCATCGCGGCCCATCGAGCCGGGATCAAGACCATTATCATCCCGAAGGACAACGAGAAGGATCTTGCCGACTTGCCCCCTTCGATCCTGAAGGCGCTTGATGTTCACCCCGTGGAGCACATGGACCAGGTCTTGAGGCTGGCTTTGAACGTTGATTCCGAGAAGCTCTTCCAGATTCCCGAGGGGGAAGAGGAAGAGACCTTCATGCGGCAACTGGTTCCCGTAAACGACTCACGCTCCCCCATGTAATGGAGAATCCCAGATGAAGTTTGAGATTGCCCACGATTTTGACGTGTCTGTTGACGAGTTTGAGCGAGTCCTTTTTCACGAGGGATTGCCGGCCATCCTCAAGGATCGCATGGAAACCATGATTGACATTGAACCGATGTCGATGGAGAGGACTGGAAACTCCATGGTTCGAAAGGTGAAGTATTCCCCCGTTCCTCTCATCAAGTCGGTGGGGGTCAAGAAGGTGGACCCCGCCTGGATGGTCTGGGTGGAGGAGTCAAAGTACGACTTCGCCACGCACAAGGGGACGTTCGCCAACGTTCCAGCCAACTACAAAATAGCCGAAGTTCTGAAGAACCGGGGAACCCTGGAAATTCGAGCTACCGGAGCCAACAGTTGCCAGCAGGTCATTCACGGCGACCTCGAAGTGAAGGTCTTCATGGTTGGCAAAGTGGCTGAACGGTTGATCAAGACCAATGCTGTGAAAATTCTCGACGAGCAGGCCGCAGTCCTGGGGCAAGTTATCGCCAACCACGAGTTGTAGGCGAGTCCTCTCCTTACGGCTTCCAAAGCTCTTCCCAGGGAAACTCCTGGAGTTTGGGGAGGGTGACGTGGCGTTTGCGCTGAATCTCCCCAATGCACAGGTCACACAACAGCCCGCTCTCAGCGTCCACCGTTCGAATGGTCCCTTGTGCGTCGTTCATCAAACAGCCTTTCTTCCCACAATGGCCCTGGCTCAACGCATGACCCAACTCGTGGTTGACGACCTTCACCGTTCGGATGGCCCCAGCCTTGCGACTTCGCGCCTTGCGGGTGAGGCGATAGGTGCTCACAACCGAGGCCGTGCCGTAGACTTGAGAGAGTCCGAAGATTCCCCAGTCTTTGTGCTTTCCTTTGGTGGTTGAGATGTCCAGTGAGGTGAAGCCGAGGACGAAGTCACATCCACTGTCCGGGAGAATCACTTCGTTCAAATAGTCCAACAACTTGTCGGCTCGGTAGCGCCGTCGGGGCTTGTACCAGGCAGTCGAAGGCATCTCCACTCGAGGCAACACCTGAATGCGAAAGCCGTACAACAGGAAGACCCCCTCACTGGCCTTGCCCAGAAGCCACGGATCATGTTTTCCCAGCGGCTGAAGGCACACCTTCGGGCGGGGCGCCGAGGTTCCCTTCGACTCCTCTTTGCCAAAGGCGGTGATTGGAACCATCAGGAGGGTGACAAGGATGAACAGGACAGAGACAAAGCAAGGCATGTGGTGTGACTTCAAGAGACCTCCACCGAGTTGGGCAGTGCGAGACGCTGGGGAGGAACGACACGGCGAAGGCGTCAGGGTTCCCCCCGGGGAAGAACGGAGGCCTCGAAGTAGATTGTGCCGTTAGGACAGGTCCGCTCGCTTCGGTTCTCCAACTCCATGGGAACCATGTAGGATCCGGTGAATCCCCTTCGAAGCTCCTGATCATTCTGCTCCACGAATTTCTCTACTGGAACGTTGGGGTTGGGGCCGACCAGGATCTTCACTCGAATCCAGCGCTCGCCGATTTTCGCTTCAAAGGGGGGGCACTCGCACTCCACCGGGTTGTACCGAATCTCCACCCCGGGTGATTCGAATGCAGCTTGGACGGCCTGGCGGGTCAAGCGAAGTTCACGCTCCCGTTCAGTTGGAGCGGAACAAGAGAACGCCAGCGCAGCCATCACCAAGAGCCATTTTGCCCCGCAACACATCATGCAAACCCCAGGTAGAGAACCATGACTGCCACGATAGCCCAAAGGAGCGCCGAAATCAAAATCCAAGGATCCGAGAGGAGGGCGTCGGTGGGAGACCGGGGACGTTTGGAGTCAAAGGACAAGATGGCAAAGCGGGCGAGCCCGACCGCCACCAGAGGAACGCCCCAAAGCAGATTCCTGGTTCCAAAGCTGAGGAGGGCTTTGCTGGACACGGTGTATAGCCCGAAGGAGACCACCGTCAACAGTCCCACCATCAAGAAAACGGGGGTAGCCCAACGAAGATCGTACCTTCGGAGAACCTGGCGAGTGCGCTGGGAGCGGTCTCCCATGAATCGTAGCTCGTGGAGGCGCTTGCCCAGACCCAGGTACATCGAGAGGAGGAATGTGCAGGCGAGGATCCACAGAGAGAACGGCACATCGATGGCCACGGCCCCGCCCACCACGCGAAGAAGAAACCCGCCGGCGATGAACAGGACATCGAGGATGGGGAGGTGCTTTACCCAGAAGGAGTAAGCCACGTTGAGGGCAAAAAAACTCGCCAGTGTGAGAGCGAACATAGGGTTCCAGAACAGGGCCACAGCGTGTGTCGCTACCAGGACAATTGCAGTCGCTCGCATCGCCACAGGAACTGGAAGGGCTCCAGAAGCGATGGGGCGATGTTGCTTGTCGGGGTGTTCAGCGTCGGATTCCCGGTCGACTATGTCGTTGAGAAGGTAAACGGTGCCGCTCACCATGCAGAACATGAACGTGGCGATTAACGCTGATATCAGGGAACCGAGATGACCTGCCTCCAGCGCAAACAGCAGCGGTGCCAGCACGAATACGTTCTTCGCCCACTGACGGGGGCGCATGCTCTTGAGGATTGTCTTCAAGACGATCAACGGTTCAGCCCTGCTGTAAGATGGCCAAACGGGATGAACCGATTCGACCTGCGACCAAAGGGGGTATCTTAGAATCGAGGGTCCGGGCTGTCAAGGCGTGCCACAGGCGAAAAGCCTTGATTTTGGCGGCCGAGTTGCCAGAATAGGTCCAGCAATAATGGAGGATATCGTCATGAAACTGGCTGTCATCGGAACTGGTTACGTTGGGCTTGTTGCCGGCGTGGGCTTCGCAGAAAGCGGAAATGAAGTCATCTGCGTCGACAAAGTAGAAGAGAAGATTGCAAGTTTGACCCGTGGAGAAGTTCCCATCTACGAACCCGGACTGGACAAACTGCTGCGGCGGAATCTCTCCGAGGGGCGGATCCAGTTTTCCACCGATATCGAAAATGCCATTCGCCACGCCTATGTCATCTTCGTGGCCGTGGGAACCCCCCCGGGAGAGGATGGCTCTGCCGACTTGAGTCACGTTCTCGAAGTGGCCGAATCCATCGGGCGGGCCATGAATGGGTACAAAATTATCGTCAACAAGAGCACCGTCCCGGTGGGTACTGCGGAGAAGGTGGCAGCCCGCATCGAGAGCCTCACCTCGCACCCGTTCGATGTGGTTTCAAACCCCGAATTCTTGAAGGAAGGGGCCGCGTTGTCGGACTTCATGAAGCCCGACCGAATCGTCATTGGTACCCGCTCCGAGAGGGCCAGGGAGGTGCTCAAGGAGCTCTACGCCCCTTACGTTCGCACCATGAATCCCATCCTCTTTATGGATGAGCGAAGCGCTGAAATGACCAAGTACGCCTGCAACGCCATGCTGGCGACACGAATCTCATTCATGAACGACATTGCCAACTTGTGCGATCTCGTTGGGGCCGACGTTCACATGATCCGAATGGGGATGGGGACCGATCCGCGAATCGGGAACAAGTTCCTTTTTCCTGGAATCGGCTACGGCGGTTCCTGCTTCCCGAAGGACGTTCGAGCGCTCATGCAGACAGCAGATGAGAACGGGCACTCTTTGCGGGTGCTTCGAGCCGTCCACGAAGTCAATGAAGACCAGAAGCTCCTCATGCTCCATCGGGCCGTCGCCCACTTTGGTGGAGAAGTGGCCGACAAGGTCATCGCTGTGTGGGGGCTGTCGTTCAAGCCAAACACCGATGACATGCGGGAAGCGCCGGCTTGGGCCATGATTCAGGGTTTCCTGGAGCGCGGCGCCAAGGTTCGAGTCTTTGACCCCGCAGCCATGGGCACGGCAAAGGAGATATTCGGGGACGCAGTGGAGTATTCGGACTCAGCATACAGCGCTCTGGATGGGGCAGATGCCCTCGTAGTGGCTACGGAATGGAACGAATTCCGCACCCCTGATTTTCCCAGAATGCGGCAGCTCATGAAGGGAGATGTTATCTTCGACGGTCGAAATCTATACAATCCTCAACGGATGGAGGAGATGGGATTCCGTCTCTATTCCGTCGGACGGGGAACCGTCTAAACCAGGAATCGCCCATGCCATCATCACTCTCCAGGCGGTGTTCAGGTCGCATCATGAAGCTCGTTGTGGGTGTTTTGTGCTTGTGGACCGTCGGGTGCGCCGCTGCCCCCGAGTTCATCATGATGGAACCCCAGGTTGCCTCCGACAACCGCTACGTGGGTCCGTTGATTGACCTTCGTTTCTCCTTTCAAGCCGATCGCATCGTCCTTGATGTGGCCAACACCGGGGACGGCGACATGGTCGTGCAGTGGAATCAGTCAACCTTCGTTACGGCCTCCGGACGCAGCGTTCCCCTGGTGCCGGTTTCTTCCGTGCCGATTTATACGTTGCCGGCAGGAAGCAGGGCTCGGGTGCCCATGACCCTGGGTTCGTGGCATTGCCCTTCGCCCACCCTCTGGCATCGGCGAGAGGGGCTAAGGAAGCAGCTTGTCTATCCAGACCAGTTGGAGAGTGCGACCCCCCAGGTGAAGGTGGTTTTGCCCATTACCTCCTTCTCCAGAGACGGAGTTCCACGCCAGGACATGTACGTCTTCACTTTCAGCGTCAGAAACCCCGGTGAACCGACGAATTCGGCCCCCGGTCAAGGAGGTGGGTACTATGTCCCGCGTCCTTGAAAGGCTCTCGAAATCGATTGTGCCGAGCCTCGCTGCGTGGCTTGTCGTGACCCTGTGGGGTGGGGGAGCCTT
>CALFHQ010000671.1 GCA_937876385.1 uncultured Pseudomonadota bacterium | reverse complement strand
GCACGGCCACTTCCTCCCTGGGTGAGGAAGGATTTGGATTGGGGTTTTAAGTGGCAGAAGTAATGAGTGAAACCTCCACCTTGGAGGCAATTCGATGCTCCACTGTAGCCCAAACAGGGTCAACTCGGGCGGCAAGCGCCCCGCTGGCGGCCTGAGATGCCCCTGTTTAGAAGTAGAGCTGTACGATATCTTCGTCTTGCAGAACATAGTCTTGGGCAACTCGTTGGCCGTCGTATTTTCCTTCCTGGCCCCAGATTTTGGCGTATGCCAGTCGGTTCTTGATGTCTTTGTGGATGCGCCCGGCGAGGTCTTCCACTGTGGCACCTCGGTCCACAACGAAGGGCTGCTTCATGTCCGGAGCTTTCCCTTGTAATTTCGTATAGATACGTACTTTCTCCATGAGATCAAACCCGATCTTTCTGAGGGGTTCCAGGGTCTCCGGGCTTCGGGCATCGACTTGAATGGTCTCGTAGGCGTCGGTGCCGATGAGTTCGTGAAGGAGTTCCAGGCGCGCTGCTGCATCGGGATCCTGGCAGTGGGTGAGAACCAGAATCGTTCGAAGGCTGGCGACACCATCGTCAAACATCCCTGTTTCCTCTTCCAGCCGTGCCAGCTTGACTTTCCCTTCACGGAGAAAATCCGCCACTTCTTCGACCTGCTCCAGCAGCTCGTCGCTGGCCAGGCTCAGCACAAGAAATGCGGCGTCCCCGTACCGAACCACTGACGGAATCCAGGTCAAGGGAGCTTCTTTGGAGATGGGGGGCATGTCCACCACTTGAATCCATACGTTCTTGTGGAGCATCATCCCGGGAAGGAACATCTGGGTTGAGAAGGGAAACTCGGCCACCTCCGGATTGGCGTTGGTGAGAAGGTCGAGAAGGGTCGATTTGCCGCCATTTGGTGGACCCACAAGAAAGATTTGCCCGATTCCTTCTGGTTTCACATAGAGCGATTGGCTTGATTTCTGGGTAGCGGATTTCTTCCCGGAGTCCTTCTTGATTTGAGAGATACGTTTCCGGAGGTCGGCTTGGAGATGATCGGTTCCTTTGTGTTTGGGGATGATCCGGAGCATCTCCTGGAGGGCGGTGAGTTTCTCATCTGGAGACCGTGCCTCCCGATAGCGTCGTTCTGCATCCTTGTAGCTCGGAGTCAGATTCGCAGGCATGGTCTCCTCACTGGTCCAGTAGTGTTCCTCGACCCTTGCTTTGTGCTTTCTGAAGTCGGTCGACCAGCAACGCTTTCACCCCGTCCACAGTCCTCTTTCCCAACTGGTCCAGCGCCACCACGGCACAAGACACGGTGACGTCTTCGTAGACCTTTGACTGCTCCACCAACTGAGATTGCAGGCGTCTGGCCATGATGGTGGCACCCATTCGCTGGGTCATGGGAAGGAGAACCAGGAAGTCCTGCTCGAGGAGCCCCAAACGGTCCACATTTCGAATGGTACGAGCCAGATGTCTCGCGCTGACTCGACGAATATCCTGTCCCTTGTCCGGGTTGCCCGAAGCGATGGCGTCCAGTCTGTCGACGGAGAAGAGCACGAGGGAGAGGGCCAAATCATATCGGCCGGCTCTGGCGACTTCCGAAGCCACGGTTTCTTTGAACTCGGCCCATTGCGCCAAACCGGTAACCGAGTCGGGTTTGGACGCCCTTCCCGGCCCTCTAAGCTCCTGCTCAAGCTCCCTCACCTGCCTCTTTAGATAGGAAAGCCTGGCGAGGTCCTGGAACCGCTTCAAGAGCAGGCGAGCGCTGGAGTTGACATCGATGACATCGCTGGCTTCCTTGTCCGTCAGGAGAGCCTTCTGTGTCACTGTAACGTAGGGAGAGCAGAAGAGGACGGGGACATCAAACCAGGCAGCGCTGCTACGCACGGCTTCCAGGAATTCTTGGGCATCGGCGACCTTGTCTCCGACTATTTCCGTTTCGACGACGAGCAGATCAGGGAAGATCTCTCGTTGCATTCGAAGCAGTTCTTCCACATCGGAAACCAGCGTGACAGAAAGCCCCACCTCTTTCATGGCTCTGGTGACTCGTTCTTTCAGGTGTTCGGCCCGTACCAACGCAATTCCTTTTCCAACCGACATCCCGTACTCCTGGTTTCAGCTCTGCCGAACAGTCACTCGAGCTTCCCGGAGGAGTTCGAGTGAGCGTTCACCCAGAGGATATGAGGCGTTGTAAATCACCTCGGAAATTCCACAGTTGATGATCATCTTGGTGCACAGAAGACAAGGGGAAGTGGTGCAATACACCGTGGCCCCTTTGACACTGATTCCGTGATAGGCAGCCTGGGTGATGGCGTTTTCTTCGCCGTGAGAACACAGACACTCTCCCAGTGCGGTGCCGCTGGGGCCGAGACTGGCGCAACGAGGGCAGCCACCATCACCGCAATTGACTGTTCCTCGAGGGGTACCGTTGTAGCCTGTGGCTACGATTCTTCGGTCCTTTACGATGATCGCCGCTACGCGGCGTTTCAGGCAGTCTCCCCGGGTTGCGACAATATGTGCGATGGACATGAAGTAGTCGTCCCAGGAAACTCTCGGGAGGCGTTTTGCGACTGAGAGAACAGAGGCCACGGTGGCGTCGTCATCGGCGTCGGTACTCTCCACGGTTTCCACAGGAATGCCGAGTTGCTCCAGAAAATCCCGTTCTTCCGACGACAGGGGAATGTCCCGCTGGAGCACCCCCGTAGCTCGAATCTGGTTCAAGGCGACGACTTCGGCTACGTGACGAATTCCGGTGATGATGTAGTTGGCCAAGGGGTCGATCTTGTCTGCGACGAGGTGCACACGAAAGCCGTCTCCCCACTGCTTCATGGCAAGAGAGACCAACTCTTCATTTCCCCCCAGAGTCGAGTCCAGGTCGAGGGCTCGAAACCCACTGATTTCGAGACGCTGTCGGAAGGGCTCGACCCAACTTTCGTCGCGGCTGTAGAGTACGAGTATCATGCTGACATCCTATGGAATCTCCACGAAGCGGGCAATTCGTTCTTCCCAGACCTTGAGGTCTTCCCAGGCGCTTCCTCTGGCCAGCCGAAGTTTCCCGGCATCGATGCCCGACTCGACTTTTTTGAGGACTCCGATGGCTTCAAAGTGAGCCAACGCATTGGTGATATTGGCAGTGGAAAGTGCCTCGTTGCAGGTGATCGCACCCTCTTGGTAATCTTTGGAGGCCTTCTTCAAGATGGCACGAGCCAGATCTCGAGATTTCATGGCCCCTTTGAAGCGCACCGCCGAAGCGTATCGAGCGGCGACCAGGTAGCTCTCCACGATGGGGAGGATGATATTCCGGAACAGATGGAGACGTTCCATTTGTTCCGGGATGACCTCGATGACTTCGTTCCTCACCCCCACAATTCCGTTCTCGGACAGGGACGCCAACCCTGCCAATACTCCTCGCTCGAAGTCTCCCACCCTGAAGATGAACTCCTGTTTGAGCAGTTTGGAGAGGAACCGAACGTCTTCCTGGACTTCCGAGACCCGAATGAGGTGCTGATGTTGTCTGGTCAAGATGGCTGAGGCCACCAACCCTTCTCGCTGGAAAACATGAAGAAGGTTGTTTCGATAGTAGTTGAGAAACAGTCTTGAAGAGGGCAACACGGAGATCACTTCAGAACCGTCGAACTCCTCCACATGAATGTATCCCTGGTTTCGAAACAGCTCCAGAGCTTCGTCCAGAATGGATGCGACTGCCTCACCCCGTGCTCGATCCAAGGAGGGATCGTTGGGTTCTCCTGCGGTTCGCTCTCGGGCCTTGAGCAATTCCTGGGCTGCGGCTTTCAAGGCTCGCTCCAGGGTAATCGACAGCATATAGCCACGCTGTCTGGCGAAATGCAGCAAGTGGCCTGCGACTTCCAGGAAGCGCTCTCGAGAGATGCCCCTGCGATGATGGCTGAGCAACACTGTGGCAACAAGCCCCGAGGGGTTAACCACTGTTGCCCGGTTGATTCGGTCCAGGATGAGATAGCCCAACCGCTTGATGAGATAGCGTCGCTCGTCGGTTGTGATCTCCTCGATGGGCTTATCAAAGCTGTTCTTGACGAAGCGACCGATCTTCAGAGGGCGGCCGGCAGTGATGTAGAGCCGTCCATTGGTGGTGTCTAGCACTTCAGCCGAGCGAACGAGTCCCCCCAGATCCTCAGCTCGCTTCTCCCCCCCCGCCAATTCCCGGGTATAGCCCTCCATCTCCATGATTCGCTCGTAGGACAGGGCGATGGGGATGACGGTGACGTCCTTTACGGCCTGGCTGGTCACCGCTTCCACCACGTAACTCAGCAGGCCAAACTTCGGTTGAAGGGTCTTCCCGGTGCGACTGCGCCCCCCCTCAATGAAAAACTCAAAGGAATGTCCGTCCTTGAGCAGCTTCCGAATGTACTGGGAGAGGCTGATGGAATAGAGGCCGTCGTCCCCGGTCTTTCGGCGGATGAAGAACGCCCCACAATGGCGGAAGATGTGCCCCATGGGGAAAAAGGAGAGATTGGATCCGGCTGCAATGTGCGGCGGTATCACCCCTTTCAGGTAGAGGAGATAACTGATCACCAGGTAGTCGATGTGGCTTCGGTGACTGGGAACAAGCACCACGGCAGAGTCTCTGGAGGCCTCTCGAATGGTCTCGATGGCCTCTCGGTCCACCACGAAGGAAGAAAAGACTCGCTTGAAGATGGGGGTCAGCACCAGGGTGAGGAACTCGATGTACCCGATACGAAAGTCGGCAGCGATCTCATGGATGTACTCGGCAACACGCTTCTTCGACTGTTTGCTAGTGAGGCCCTGCTCCTTTCCAATGGCCTCGATTCGGGCCGAGAAGTTGGGATCCAGAAGCATCTCTTCCCGCACCTGACGGGCCGTCTTGAGCATGGGCCCCCGCACCGTCTTCTCTTCCATGTCAATGGCGCGATGAAGGAGCCATTGGACTCGCCGAGCGGTGGTATCCCCATCGGTGGCTTCCCCTTCGAACCCCTGGTCGGCTTCCTCCAGGTTGGCCTTCAGGTTCAAAGCCGGGCCAGATGTGACGTAGGCTCGAACGGGACCGGAAAGGAACGACAACAACCGACGGAATCCGGGGACATTGGGGTCTCCCAGAATGAGGTGCATGATCCCCTTTCGATAGCGATCGGGAGCAGGAGACCAGAAGAGAAGCTGGGGAACGAGAATCAGCGGCTTCTCAATCTCCCCTTGCATGGAAATGAGCTCCTTGAGGTACGAAACGCCGATGTTCCCGCGAGGCAGCGACACAAATTGCGCTCGTTTGAGGAAGAGCAGGGCCGTCTTCCCCTCTTTGATGCCCTGGTAGAAGCGTTGGTCCAGCGACTGGCGCCGGAAGAGCTTCTGAAAAAGCCAGATAAATGGACCGAGAAGGAGATACCACAGCGGTCGAGCCAACCAGTGAACCCTCGAGTTTGACACCTCGGGAACAGGGAGCCCGTTTCTTCTCAGCAGGTAATGGAGAAGGCTGTAATCAAGGACGCTCTCCATCTCGACGACATAAATGACAGTGCCCTCGGAAGCCTGCTCATTGACGGCATCCACCCATCGGCGGTCTACCTTGACCCGAGCAAACAGGGGGAAGAGCAACCGTATCCACAGTGCGAATCTAGTAAACAGCATTTGACGTTTGACCGTTCAGGTTCCTGCCTCACAGCCCCCCCGAGACACCATTCTCGGGACGCCTGCAATCCCGCTATTGTGACAGATCAACCAGCAGATGACCAGCGAGTTCCATGGAACTGCCCGCACAGCGCACCGACCTTCTTCCATCTTCTAAGCCTGGCGAAGCTCCTCTTCCTGTTTTTGGAGCCGCTCTTCAGCACGGATCTTTTCGGTGATGTCCTCACACAAGCCGGCGATACGGCTTACCGGTTCGTCGTCAACTCCCACTGGAAAGACTCGCTCTCGCAACCAACGGATTTCCCCACCCGGTCTTCGAATCCGGTACGTCGTCTCTCCCAAACCGCCGCCCAAAATCCAAGCCTGCCTGGCCGAGCGATCCTCCTCGTGCACCGCCTTCTCCCAAAGAACTGGGTCTTCCAGCAGTCTGGCCGGCTCAAAGCCGAAGAGGGGCTCGAAGTGAGGACTCAAATAATCGTATCGCTCTCGTTCAGCTCCGGCTAACCAGAACAGCTCATTGACATTACCGGCCAACTGACGAAACAGCGTCTCTGAATCGAGCACTTCCTGATGTCGACGATCGAAACGTTCGATGGCTGCCTCAATGTGTCTCGAATCCGACCGCTCCCGAAAGTACTGGCGCATAAAGAACCACCAGCCCGCCAGTCCAGCAGTCACAAAGGCTCCCAAGGCAGCGCCCCATGGGTCAAAGACATTCCCGAGAACAAGCCCCGAACCCGTCGCCACAGCGGCGGACATCACGAGGGTCTGCACCATGGCTCGGGGAAGCCTGCCGAACTCACGGAAGGTCACACGGTAGAGACATTGGTGGGAAGGGTTCGTTGGATCGTGGATGCACTCCGGGTGTTCCACCAGAGCCGGCGGGTATCCCCACAGAGTCGGCACGGCTTCAAGATAACCCCGCCTCGACTTGCAGAAGGAAGCCAGATCGTATCCACGCTCCGGCCAGGCAGCAATCACTGCGTGGCCATACCCATACTCCACAACCTCAAAGTGGGTAAGGAGGTTCATCCGGCGGGCCTGACTCGGAATGTTCTCATAGAGCATCCGGGGAGAGCCCAACAGCCGCATGGCATACCAAACCGTTCCAAGAGCCTCCTTCGAGAGACTGCGCTGTCCGGACTCTCTATAGAACTCCCACATGGGATGCCGGATGTCGGGCAGGTGGTCCAAGCCGTGAATCTCCCGGGCCATGACTTCGACCATCCTTCGGGAGTACTCCAGACCCACCCAGCGTGTGGGATCTTCCATGTATGCGGCGGGAACTCCCACCATCTCGAGCATCTTCCGGGCAGACTCCTCCCCGTAGCGTTTTGCCACGTGCTGCCACATGGGCATCATCACGCGATTGCTGATGTCGGTCCTGATAAGAAGAGGGTCAACTTCTCTCAGGATTTCCAGGTTGTGGTGCGAGTCTGTCAATGTCTCTCCAGGCCAAGCCACCCTCTCAATTCGTTTCCAGAGTATCGTTTGGGGCCAAACAGAGACCTGATAATCCGGTGATTTCAGGTCGTTACAGACAGTCTCTCCGCTTTTGAGGCGCAATCCAAGAAGTTTCTCTAAAGGGCGAGAACCAACAGAACTTCCTTTCGTAACCGTGCCGCCATCATTTGCATTTGCCCCCTAGAAAGGCGATTGTCGATTAGCATAAAGGAGAAAAAAATGAAGACACGTTTTGTTGCATGGATGCTGGTTCCCGTATTGGCCGTCCTGGCCCTTCCCTTTGTCGAATTCTGGTCCCTCGAAGCCGGTCCCTTCGACCGTTCGAAAGCCACCTGGTGGAACGGCGAAAGTATCCAGGTAAAGGAGAGCGGGGTTCGAGCCGAACAGACAAAAGAGCAACTTTCCATCCTGTTTCCTGTGGAGAATCGTTTGGAGAGCGAGCAACCCATCGGGTACTTCGTCCTCATCAAAGATCTCACCGGAGCCAAAGTGGCGATGAAGGAGGGGAAATACTCGGTTCCCCGCGGGAGCTCTTACTTGAAGGTTCCGGTGCCCGGTTTTGACCCCAAGGATGCCAGCACCGCCAACTACGTCGTTTCTTACGTCCTTCGAGCGGGCGAAGAGCGGATACTGAAGGGGCGAAAATCTCTCTACCACCTCTTCCCGCACCCCGCCATCACCACGAGCCTCCCAGAGTCCGTCTTTGTGGACTCCCCCACTCGCATCCCGGTGCGGGTAGTGGATGCCATCAGCGGGGCTCCCTACAGGAATCAGGAAGTGCGTGTGACCATGGCGGGAGAAGGACCCAACCGGGGCGAATTCCTTGCCAGCACCGACGAAAATGGGACCGCCGAGGTCATCTTCACCCCCAGAAAGAGTGGCCGTATCACTTTGGAGCTTTCCACCAGCGTCGGTGGTGCCCCCGAGGTAAAGGTGAGTTCCTCGGCGGAAGTTCAGCGGGCCAACAAGGTCTTCCTCTCCACAGACAAACCGCTGTATCAGCCCGGACAGACCATGCACCTTCGAGCCCTGATCCTCGGGCGCCCGCTGCTCAAGCCGTCGAAGGGAACCTCGGTTCTGCTGGAAGTGTTTGATGCCAAGGGAAATAAGGTCTTTAAAAAGGAAGACAAGACCAACCGCTTCGGAATCGCTTCCACCACCTTCACCCTGGGCAACCAGATCCACAAAGGAACCTACAAAATCTCCCTCACGGCGGGGGCAACCCAAACGGAAAAGTCGGTGACCGTGGACCGATATGTCCTTCCAAAATACAACGTAGAAACGAAGCTCGACCGGGACTTCTACCTCCCCGGTGAGAAGGTCAAAGGCACCCTCACCGCCCACTACTTCTTCGGCAAACCGGTGGCAAAGGGAAAGGTAACCCTCCGAATTCTGGACTACCAGGCCAAATGGGTTCCCATTCGAGTCATCGAAGCGCTGACCAACGAAGAAGGAATCCTCGAGTTTTCCTATGTGCTTCCCAAAAAACTGATCGGGCAACCGGCGGAGAACGGGAACGCTTCTGTGATGTTGGAAATCAACGTCGAAGATACCGGCGGCCAGAAACGCCAGATAATGAAGTCGGTTACCATCGCTGCCTTTCCCATGAGTGTGGACCTTATCCCCGAAAGTGGAGCCGTGGTCCCTGGACTGGACAACCGGTTCTTCGTGGCATTGGCCGATCCCTCCGGATCTCCTCTGGCGGGCACCTGCGACGTCGAATTGGCGGACACCACGGGCAAGAAGCTGGAAAAAACCGTGAAACTGGACGCCACGGGGTTGGGAACCGTTTCCTTCAAGCCCGCTCGAACAGCCACTCAAATCTACGCTCGGACCATTGCTCGCACCGCAGACGGCAAAGAAGTTCAGAAGAGCTACTCGTTTGCTCCTTCCGCACTGGACGCCCAGATTCTGGTTCGAACCCGCAAGACTCTGCTCAAAGTGGGGGAGCCGTTGGTCGTCGACATTCTGGCATCGGGATCAGTAAGTGACGCCTTTCTTGATGTCACTCGGGACAATCAAACCGTGGCCATGGCGACGGTATCCCTCAAGCGTGGCAAAGGGCGCTACAGTCTCGATTTGGACAACACCCTGTCTGGTACTCTGGCTGTGTCTGCATACGTCCTTTCCAATCGAGGAGAATTCGTTCGAGATACCCGAGTGGTCTTCGTGAATCAGGCTCAGGATCTTGACGTGCAGATCTCCATGGACAAGGAGACCTACCAGCCCGCCGGGAAGGCAACGGTACATTTCAATGTAAAAGATCAGGGAGGAAAGGCCGTTCAGGCCGCGCTGGGAATCCATGTAGTGGACGAAGCGGTCTTCGCTTTGAGTGAAGCGCGCCCCGGCCTCTTGAAGTTGTACTTCGCTTTGGAAGAGGAACTGTTGAAGCCGTCGTACCAGATCGGTCGCGGATTTGGAGCGACATTGGGGCAACTGATCCTGGGAAATCAACGCACCTGGAAAGATGATCCTGTCCAGGAGAACGCGGAAGCAGCCATCGCGTCTCAAGGAGACGTGGCGGTAAAAAAGAGCGGCCTCTCTTCCTGGTCTTCAGAAGTGGAGCAGGTGCAGATCGCTCTGAACGGCTATGCCGATTGGGCCAAGATGAAGGTGACCCAGACCTTGCGGGCGAAGGGTTGTTCCTTCCGAAATGAGAAGGACTTCCAGGAGGCAGTGAAGGGTTCCTTGAAGGATGTGGAGGTCGACCCCTGGGGCAACCGCATTCAATTGAAGTTTGCCAACTGGGTCGCCACCTACCGGTCTGCCGGGCCCGACGGACAGTTTGAATCGGGAGATGACGTCCAGTGGACCTTGAATCGTTACGAATCGTGCAACTACTACTACAAAACCGGCGGCGGGGGCGGAAGACAACTTCGTGGGGGGGTGATGATGGATGCGGCAATCCCCATGGCCGCTGCCGACGAAATGGACGACGGGGCCCCGGGCCCGATGAAGATGGCGGAGGAGAAGCGTGAAAGGACTGTAACGAAGACCGTGGCTGACAACCGAAATGA
This sequence comes from uncultured Pseudomonadota bacterium, assembly GCA_937876385.1. GTDB lineage: Bacteria > Myxococcota_A > UBA9042 > CAIXZC01 > CAIXZC01 > CALFHQ01. The sequence continues at coordinate 2,674 of CALFHQ010000671.1, read as the reverse complement.
TAGGGACAAGACCAAGAAGGACACCAGTGGGCAGCAGAAGAGTTCGCCAGCGGTGCGGGTGCGTAGCTGGTTCCCGGAGACCTTGTTTGTGGAGAATTGCCTCATCACGGACGAGAAGGGAGAGGCGCATCTCGATATCCCTCTGGCAGATTCGATCACCACCTGGCGTTTGAGCAGTGTGGCCTCCGATTTGGCAGGACGCATTGGTGGCAAAGACGTTCCGCTGCGAGTATTTCAGGACTTCTTCGTGGACATCGACTTCCCGGTGTTCCTGACTCGAAACGACGAAATCACTTTCCCCGTTGTGGTCTACAACTATCTCAAGACGCCTCAGGAAGTACGAATCGAAGTCAAAAAGGAAGGCTGGTTTGAACTGAAGGGGAAGTCCGAGAATGTGCTGGCGTTGCAGCCGGGAGAAGTTCGTTCCATCCAATTCCCCGTTCGGGTAACAAAGGTTGGTTGGCACGCTCTGACCGTTGTTGGAAAGGGCTCTGAAGGGTTCTCTGATGCGGTGAAGCGGACTGTCGAGGTGCGCCCCGATGGAAAGGAAATCGCTTCGGCCACCGGCGGGAAATTCCGAACCGATGGAGATTCCGTAAGTGACGACCGTGTCGCCCTCTCCTTGTCCTTCCCCAAAAACAGCGTAGAGGGTTCCAAGACAGCCTTTCTGCAGATTCTACCGGGGCTGACTTCCCATGTTGTTCAGGGAATGGAGTCCATGTTGAAACTCCCGGGTGGATGCTTCGAGCAGACCACATCGTCTGCGTGGCCCAACGTGCTGGCGCTGCGCTACTTAAAGGAAACCGAACAGAGCACCCCGGAAATCGAGATGAAGGCGATGCAGTACGTGAATGTCGGATACCAGCGCATCTTGACCTTCGAATGTCAGTCAGGAGGATTCAACTGGTGGCAGGGGGACAACCCGGGCAACGCCATTCTCAGTGCCGTCGGGATCATGATGCTGCGGGACACCAGTCGTGTGTACAACGCCGTGGATGAAAACGTCATCAAGCGCTCGTTCAAGTACCTGTCTGGAACCCAGAAGGGGGATGGAAGTTGGGGCGAAGAGCGACACCTGCACGCCGGCAACGAGAACCTGGGAGCGGGGAGCCTTCGAGGCACCTGCTACATCACGTGGGCCATCAATGAGGGTGGTTTCTCGGAATCGAGCACAGCGAAAAAGGCTCGCCAGTTCATCGAAGGCCAAATTGGTCAGGAGAAGGATCTTTACACCATGGGATTGTGCGCCATCGCCCTTTCCTCGTTTGACTCTCCGTCTTCCAAAATCAAAGGGTTGGTGGATCGTATTCACAGCGCGGCGGTGGTTGAATCCGACACGATCCACTGGAAGTCCGAAGGGATGACCCTGGTGAATTCCTGGGGAAACTCGGCCAACGTGGAAGTCTCCGCTTTGATGGCGTTGGCCTACCTGCGTTCCGGGATGTACAAGAGCGACGTTCCGAAGATTATCAACTACCTGATAGCGAGCAAGGATCCTCAGGGGAACTGGGGGTACAACACCCAGGCCAGCGTTCTAGCCATGAAGGTCTTCCTGGAAGCGGCCACCATGGACGCCGGAGACACCAGCGCGGACGTCACTGTTCGTCTCAACGGCGATGCACTGGGAAGCCGTCACTTCGACAACTTCAACAAGGATGTAGTGTGGCAGGTGGAGTTCTCCCGGGACACCTTGAAAGAGAACAACGAAATCGTGTTGGAATACAACGGCAAGGGGAACCTCGGATACCAGCTCATCTCCTCTCATTTCATTCCCGAGAAGAAGACGGACTCGAAGGGAGGGCCGCTGTCCATTGATGTGGCGTATGACCGCACCCAAATCAAGGTGGACGAGACGGTGCGCGTGAAAGCGACCTTCAAGATGACCCGGAAGGGAACCAGCGGGATGATTCTGGCCACCCTGGGGATCCCCCCTGGATTCGACGTGATTGCCGCTGATTTGGACGCCATGCGCAAAAACGGCGCCATCCAGAAGTACGAAATCACCGGACGCCAGGTGATCTTGTACATGGACGAATTGGCAGTCAACGAACCCACCGTTGTGGAATACCGCATCAAGGCCCGATACCCGGTGAAGGCTCAGACCGGGGGTGCAGAAGTGGGTTTCTACTACAACCGTGACGTATCCGCCCGCCAGCCTTCCCAGGGAATTGAAGTCCAGTAGCGCTTCCTCCCCATGTGATCTAAGATGAAGAAGTTCATCCGGGATCACCCAGGGAGGTTCTCATGCCGACAATCAAGAAGATCGCCATCAACACCGGAGGAGGAGATGCCCCCGGACTCAACGCAGTGATTCGAGCTGTGACGTTGGCAGCACTGCAGCGAGACATTGAAGTGTACGGCATCCGACATAGCTACGGTGGCCTTCTTCAATCGGAAGGGGGGATTGTGCACCTCACCCGGGAATCCGTGCGGGGAATCACGCACCTCGGGGGTACGATCCTCGGCACCACGAATCGAGGGAACCCGTTCAACTATCCCGTTGAACGGGCGGACGGTTCGGTGGATTTCAAGGATGTGTCCCAGCGGGTGGTCGATCGCTTCAAGCAGTTGGGGTTTGATGCCCTGATTGCCATCGGCGGGGATGGCTCCCTGGGAATAGCGAACAAGCTCCACGAGATGGGGATTCCGGTCATTGTGTTCCCAAGACCATCGA
>CALFHQ010000670.1 GCA_937876385.1 uncultured Pseudomonadota bacterium | reverse complement strand
CAGGGGCTGGGGCTTCGTGGGCAGCATCGTCAGGAGTCTTGCCCCCGACGAGAGACGGGTCGCCTTGAGCGTTCCTCTGGGCTTCCAGTCGGGCTAGTTCGAGGCGCTCTTGTTCGAGGGCTGCGCGCTCATCTTCGGAGACGACCTGGTCACCGAACCACTCCAACTGTTTGAGGGCTTTGAATCGCTTGTCTTCCTTTCTTCGTTTCTCAATTTCCTCGAAGCGGAGCGCGTCGATGGCGGAGAGGACCTTGTCCAGTTTGGGGAGGTGCTCTGGGTGCACGGAGAGGTTGGAAGCGGCCTTCATGACCGGAACCTGGGCGGTGGTCGGGCCGATGTCCAGGGGGTCGCTGGTGTTGGCAAGGGCGGAGCTTGAGCTGACCAGTCCGGTGGACTGTGGGCCTCCCTTTTTGCCGACGAACAAGCCAAAGTAGAAGATTGCGCCGGAGAAGATGATGCTCCACGCAATGAGGGCGATGACGTGCCGGGTATCCAGCCGAAATTCCACTTTCTCCTTGAGCTTGTGTTCTTCTCTCAATCGCATCGTCTTTCCTCCCGTGACGAGACTCCAGTCCAGTCAAACCGAGGCTACAACAGGGTTGTGTTGTGTCAAATAATGGGGCAGGATTTTAGCGATTAAACGTACACGCGTGCGAGGGCACGGGAGGTGGGGTAGATGAATCGACGCATCAAGACAGATCGAGCACCAGGGGCCATTGGTCCGTACAGTCAGGCCATTGTGACTCCTGCTCAAGGGGAGTTTCTTTTTGTCTCTGGGCAGATTGCAATAGACCCTCAGACGGGGGAGATGGTTCAGGATGACCTTCGGGCTGAGGTAACTCAGGTCTTGAAGAATCTGGTCGGTGTTATCGAAGGAGCGGGCTTTTTGATGGAAGATGCAGTCAAAACGACTATCTTGCTGACCGACATGTCGGCCTTTGGAGTGGTGAACGATCTCTATAGCGAGGTGTTTGGGGAAATATTGCCAGCCCGAGCGACCTTTGCAGTAAAAAGTCTGCCCAAAAACGCATCCGTTGAGATAGAGGCGGTCTGCTGTAGGGCCCCAAAGTTGTAACATTGAGACACACATGTTTCATTGTGCGACAGGCCAAAAACGCACAGAAGTTACGGAAATCACACGGGAAATAAGTTGTTTGTGTCGGTATTTGATAATGTGTCGCATTGTGCAACAGTGCCGAAAACTCGCAAGTCGTTGCGTGACGCCAATTTTCGGTTGGCACGCGTGTTGCAATGCTAACTACCCGGTTGATTCCAGTCCCCATATTGTTTGTTCCACGAATTATCCCCCTTTGACGCTTCAAATGATTGCTGCGATCACTTGAAGTCACGTCTACTCGAACAGGGATGCAGCAACGGGCTCGCCGCATCCAATATCTCTGTTCCAGCTTGTTGTCCTTCTGAGTTCTTCGGTTTTTCAATGTGGCGAGCCCAATCAAGTTTGACGGGGTCCGACGAAAGTCGGGCCCCGTTTTTGCGTTAACCTCTCGTCACAGGAAATGGGGTGAATTTCAGGGGTTCTTAGCGATTCCCTGGAGGGGCCGAGTTTCGAGGAAATTCTGGATGGCGAATCGGCCCAGGGTGGTTGCTTTGACGGTCCACTTCGGCTCATTGAGGACCACGGAGGCCACCGCAATTTGGGGATTATCCGCCGGTGCAAACCCCACGAACCACGAGCAGTGAACGGTTTGCCCATTCTCTCTTTTGAAGGAGAGTGAGCCGGTTTTGCCGGCGATGGGCACATCCTTGAATCTGCTGGGCAGTCTGCGGAAGTAGCGAGTGGCGGTACCTCCGTCGATGGTCTTGCGCATCATTTGGGTGATATCTCGAGCGGTGCGGGCGGAGATGACCTTGTTGAGGGTATCGGGTACGTGCCGGTACACGTTGGCCCCGTCCTTGGCGCTCACACTTCTGACGATGGTAGGTCGGGGCATCTTCCCTTTGTTTGCGATGGTGGAAGCGATGAGTGCGGCGTGCAGGGCAGACATTCGACTGTTGTGGAAGCCGGCTGCTGTTTGGGCTCGTTCCAGCCGATCGTCGGGGATGGCTGCCCGGCTGATGTCTACGGGCCAGAAGAAGGGGATGACCTCGTTGAAGGCGAACCGGTCGGCGACGTCCTGGAGGGTTCGTTTGGACAGGTTCTGGTCGGCCAGGCGAGCGAAGACCACGTTGGCACTCTTGCCCATGGCTTGGCCGATGGTATCGCACCGATTGTCACGGCTGGGATTTGGTTTGAGGAGCTTCATTGAGACTCCTCGTCTTCCGCCGTGGTAGCAGACTGACTGTCTGGGGTCAACGTCGGCCTCTTCGAGGAGTGCGGCTGCTGTGATGATCTTGAAGATTGACGCGGCCGGGCCGATGGAGCGGAGGGCAATGTGTGGTGCCAGGGCTCCGTCGTCGTACCCGGACATAGCGAGGATCTCTCCGGTTTTGGGATTCATCGCCACAAAGGCTCCGGCTACGGGGTGGTAGTCTAAGAAGAGCTTGTCGATTCCCTCTTGGAGGGCTGGGTCAATACTGAACTCGATGGATTCGCCGTGATCAAGGGCGATTCGTGCTTCGGGGGTCTTTTGTTCGGGGATGGGTGCGACGGCTCGGGCGATGGTTCGATCCAGGAAGACGTCAGGTTCCATGTCTACGGGTTCTTCCGGCGTGACAGCATTGGGCTGACGAGTGGCAGATGCAGACGTCGGTTGGGTCGAGTGGGTAGCTGGGAACAGTTCGGGCCACTGGAGTTGTAGCTGGTTGATGGATTGGGAGAGGGGGGAGAATTCCTGCCCTCGGGCTTCTCCGTCTGTTGTGGACAGGGAGATGCACAGTGCTATTCCCACCACGAATCCGACGAATCCGGCCACTTTCCATTTTGAGGGATGCCAACGGGCGAACAGTTCTCTCCAACTACGCATGATTCTCCTCTTGCCAACTAGAGCACAAGGGGATGGTAGCATTGACAGTGATCTTGGCAAAAAAGGTCGGGGTTGTTTGTCAGATTCGGTTGGTGAGACTTCTAAAGCCCAGTTCTGCCAGGTGTTTCACCCCGGTTTTCATGTAGCGTCGCACGACGTTGAAGTAGGTACTCCAGAAGACGAGGTCGTGGAGTGGTTCGAGGGGCAGGCGGCTTGCCTGGACGGCGATCTCTTCCCCCAACTTCCATCGCATTCCGAGCATGGCGTATTTCTGGATGCGTTCCACTCGTTTCCGGGTTGCTTCGGTGGTTTCCTTTCGATTGAAGTGAACTTCGGTGTTGTGGCTGTGGGCGATCTGGTCTCCCATTTGGGTGCCCGGGTATGGTTCAAAGAGGGTGTATCGTGCCAGTCGGGTTCCGATTTCGCGGTTGAGTCGAAGTGTTTCCCGGGCTTCATCGACGCTTTCGTTGGGGAGCGCGAACATGTTGTAGGTCATGAACTTCACGCCGAAGCGATTGAGGTTGTGTCCCGCCTGTCTGATGAGATCGTTTGAGAGGGGCTTGTTCAGCAGAGTTTTGCGGCGTTGTTCGTTGCCGGTTTCGACTCCGAAGGCGACGCACCACACTCCGGTTTCCTTGAGGATCCTGACGATCTCGGGGTCGGCCAGGTCTCGGGCGGTTGCGTTGAGGTTGTAGGGGACACCGACTTCTCGTTTCCAGCGGGTCGCAAAGGCTTCGAGCCACTGCTTGTTTCCGGTGAGGAGGTCGTCTTCAAAGCTGGCGAGTTTCATTCCGTACTTCTGGAGGACATCTTTTCCCTCTCTGGCCACGGATTCGGGGGATCGCATCCGAACGAAGGTGCCCTTTCCTCGGTACATCTCTTTGAGCTTGTGGTTGAAGCAGAACGCACAGTTGTAGGGGCACCCTCGGCTGACCATGAACGCTTTGAAGGGGGCGTTCTTGAAGAACCGATGGCGGTAGAGCAATTGTCTGTCTGGGAGTGGAAGGGCGTCGAGGTCTTCCGGGAGGGGTGCCAGGGGGCCTTGAACGAGGCTTCCATCCGCAGATGAGGTGACGAGGTTGAAGATCTTCTCGGGGGGGTGGCCGTCGAGCCATTGGGAGAGGGATTGGGGGAAGAAGGGGTCACATTCTCCTCGAAAAGCGGCGTTGAGTGACGGCTCGTGGGCGACCTCGGGGAAGTAGGTGACGTGGGGTCCCCCCATGATGGTCTTGATGTGAGGGAAGTGTTCCTTTGCCAGCGCGGCGAACTGAAGAGCCTTCGTGTGGTATCCGGTTGTCGCAGAGAAAGCGAGGACATGGGGATTGAAGGAAGCGACGAAGTTCAGGAAGCGGCGTGGGTTTCTGGTGAGTCGATAGTCGACTTCCCAGCCGGCTCTTTGGAGGTGAGGGATGAGGGACATGATCCCGAACTTCTCCACCCAGAGACCATCCACGAAGAGAATGCGCGGTTTTGGATGCGAGGGATGTGAGGTCATGGCGGTTCC
>CALFHQ010000669.1 GCA_937876385.1 uncultured Pseudomonadota bacterium | reverse complement strand
CGTTTCTGCAAGATCGTAAGGAGAAAGTTCCCGGCTGAGAAGACGCCGAGAAACAGCGGCCCTCGAATCCAACTGGGCGTATGTACGCTCCACTCGAGCAGACAGCGCCTCATGCACGATGGAGCGCAACATCTCCTCCAGACGCACCCGCTCTCGTTCTTCCCAACCTTCCCCCGCTTTCAACTGCCTCTCGTGCTCTTCCAACCCGTCGACCACCTCGACGATACCCTCATTCTTGGTCGCAACCGCTCTCAATACGGGGACACGAGGAACTCTGTGACCGGGAACGGAGAGTGTCTGAATGGCGTCGAGTTCGGCCACCATTCGGTCTGCGTCGGGACGATCCGATTTGTTCACGATGAACAGGTCCGCTATCTCGAGGATGCCGGCCTTCATGATTTGAATTCCATCCCCTAAGCCAGGAACCATGACGACGGCCGAAGTGTGAGCAGTGCGCACGATGTCGACTTCGTCTTGCCCCACGCCTACGGTCTCTATGAGCACGACGTCAAAGCCCAGCGCATCCATCACCGTCACAACATCTGCAGTGGAACGACTCAGTCCCCCCAAATTGCCTCGAGTCCCAAGAGAGCGGATGAACACACCTGGGTCCGTCGAATGCTGTTGCATCCGAATCCTGTCCCCCAGAATCGCTCCCCCCGAAAAAGGACTCGATGGGTCGATGGCAACGACGCCAACGCGCTTGCCCCGGGTCCGAAACTCCTTCACGATTTTGTCCACGAGGGTGCTCTTCCCAGCGCCGGGGTTTCCCGTGATTCCAATCACATGAGCTTTTCCTGTATGGGGGAACAGGGCCGCCAACTCGCGACGGGCGTCCTCGCTTCGATCATCCGCCAGTCGCATCAGCCGTGCTGCCGCACGAATGTCCCCTTGAAGTACGCGCTCCCAGAGCATGAACCCTCCCAGAAACTAATTCTTGAAGCTGTGGATAGGAGCAGGAATGAAGCCTCGCATGTTGATGAACCCTTCGCTGGAGAATCCTGGAAGAGGCATAATGATGAGTTCCCCGAGGAGGCCACCCAAGTCGACACGGTCTCCCGGCTTCGTGTTGGGCACAGGAAGAATTCTCACTGCCGTGGTCTTGTTGTTAATGACGCCAATCATCAACTCGTCGGCAATAATTCCCGACACCGTTGTGGCCGGAGTGCTGCCCGGTACAGCCACCATATCCAGGCCCACCGAGCACACCGCAGTCATCGCCTCCATTTTCTCCAGCGACAGGCTTCCTCGGGCCACTGCGTTTACCATGCCCTGGTCCTCACTAACGGGAATGAAGGCTCCAGAAAGCCCTCCCACCGAGGAAGATGCCATGGTACCGCCCTTCTTCACGGCGTCCACGAGCATCGCCAAAGCGGCAGTCGTTCCCGGCGCTCCTGTGCTCTCAATGCCCAGGATCTCGATGATGTCCGCAATGCTGTCCCCAATGGCCGGAGTGGGAGCCAACGACAAGTCAATGCTTCCAAACTGCACCGGCTCGCCCAACATGGTGGCAACCTCTCGACCAATGAATTCCCCGGCTCGAGTGATCTGGAAGGACAGCTTCTTTATCAGTTCAGTGACCGATCGAAAATCATCCAGACGCCCCTGGTTTCGAGCCCTCTCCAAAGCAGCACGGACCACTCCAGGACCGCTAACCCCAACGTTCAGATTGACGTCAGCGCACCCGGTACCATGGAACGCTCCGGCGATGAATGGGTTGTCCTCGGGAGCGTTGGCAAACACCACCAACTTCGCACATCCCATGGCCCGCGGATCACGAGAAGCCAAATCCTTGATGACGTGCCCCATGTGCCGGACGGCATCCATATTCAAGCCGTTCTTCGTAGTGCCGAGGTTGACAGAACCACAGATGCGGTTCGTGCTCGAAAGCGCGTGGGGGATTGCGTCCATCAGCATCTGGTCGGCAGCAGTGACCCCTTTGTGAACCAGAGCGGAGTACCCGGCCAGATAGTCCACACCGCAATCTTGCGCCACTCGATCCAACGTGTGGGCAACCGCCACAAACTCCTCAACGCTCCGCAAACCATTGCAGAAGAGGGCCGCCGGAGTAATGGAGATCCGCTTGTTGACAATGGGAATACCATATCGGTCTTCCACTTCCTGAGCGATTCCAACCAGGTTCTGAGCTCGCTCATAGATCCGATCATAGACAAATCGGCAAAGCGCATCGACTTCCTTGCTGGGCGCGTCCAGCAGGTTAATCCCCATCGTAACGGTTCGAATATCGAGGTTTTCGGACTCAATCATCCGAATCGTCTCGTGGATTTCCTTCATCGTGAGGAGCATCGGTTACACCTTGTGCATCGCTTTGAAAATGTCTTCGTGCATCACCAGCGTTTTGACACACCCGATACTGGAGGCTTCGTTCTGGAGTCGTTCCTTGAAGAGCCTGAAGGAACTGCCGGCCGACTCCAACCCACCAAGATTCACCACGAAAATCAGTGAGAAATAGTCCCCAACGATGACCTGGTTCATGTCGGCCAAGTCTCCGCCGCACTGGGCGACTGCAGTCGATATTCGCGCCACGATCCCCGGTGAGTTCTGCCCCACCACGGTGACGATGGCGCGGTTCTCAGACAAGTCGCTCTGGGGCAGTGCGTCCAACACCCGCCCCAGATAGCGGTGGTCAGACTCGCCCTCTTTTTGAACAGTTGGAACCTGCTGCGGTGCCTGGGGCGCCGGACTTCGCCCACTGTTCGAAGCGGAGGACTCTGGAGAAGTTAACTCCTCCATGACAACCTGCTCGATTATGCTGGCGAGGTCTCCCTCAGAAATCCGCTCTCGAGCATGAGCCGTGTTTGTTTCGTAATCCACCGAGATCCCGCGTCGAGAGAGATACTCCCTGGCCGCAGGGGTCAGCAGCATCTCCCGAGTGACGACAAGCCTGCCGCCCTTGGCAAGTCGGTCAATATCCTGTTCCGTGATGGCTCTTTTCATGCCTGCTCCACTCTCCGTCCGCTATGTCGGACGTCATTTGCTATGACTGTCCTCATCATCTTCGCCTTCCGCTCCAACCTCATATCGATCGACAATGGCCACGACGGCTGCGTCCACAGGTCGAGTCGGAAGTTGCCCGTCTCCCAGATGGGGTTCCAGCGCCATTCGAGCCGAGTGCCCATAGGCGATAACAACATCTTCGCCTACACCGGCGCCCAGGATGTCGGCTACAACGACACCGTCTGCCGCCGAGAAACCAGAAGACTCCACCGACAACGTCGGCGCCAGATCGGCCAGGTGATAGGGGCGAACCACCAGGAACTTCACGCCGTCAAGATTGCGCCATTTGACAGTCGACCAGACCGTTCCTACCACTCGGGCCAAAAACATCCTCTACTCCGTATGTTCAACATCGATTCCGGCACCAGCCTCGTCAACGGAGTATCCGTCCACGATTCGACTGATGGCCGCATCGACCAATACGTTCCGATTGTCTGGGGGAGCAAAGACGGCTCGTGCGCCACTCCCCCAACTGACTGTAACGATATGTCCCGTCTGAGCCCCGATGTCGTCCAGAGCGACGACAACCTCGCCAGTGGGCACCAATCGGGCTCCATCTCGCCTCAATCGAGCTACGAGCATCGCCTTTGCACCTTCCAGACGCTCGTGCTTCTGCGTAGCCCAGACCTCCCCAATAATGCGACCCAGAATCATGCCTCTCGATCCTCCGCCTGGCTGCCTCGGTGGGTCCATACCAATGTTCCAGGTTTGAAACCATCCCGAATCACAAAGGGGAGTTGTTCGTCATGAACGCTCTCCTCGTCTATCTCTGTTCGGTCGACAATGGCCATCACGGATGCCTCGATGGGAGCAGCACTGGTACCGGCTTGCCAACGTCCAGGCTGTCCGAGACACACCAACACATCCTGGCCTGGATCGGCTCCAACCTGATCCACTGCGACAATGTGCTCTACGTCGTGGGACGGATTGTACCAGAAGTACGGACGAACAATCGCCAACTTCAATCGGGCCAGATTGGGGTTCTTCCGAGTGGCCCAGACGGTGCCAACCATTCTGCCCAGAATCATGACGGCTCCCCCGAATCTGCACAGGCAAGCTCACAACCGTCCACAATGGCAATCACTACATCCTTTGTCGGGAGGGAGGCACCAACCGTGAGATCACGAACTCGACTTCCATGAGCGACCAGAACATATTCACCAACTCCGGCTCCCAGAGAATCAAGGGCAACAACCAATCCGGCGCCCAGACAGATGTCGGCGTCGTCGTCAACGCTGAAGCCTCTCAGACTGGAGTTCGCCGGAAACTTCACCGGTTGCACCTGCAGCAGCTTGCTGCCCGCTAGTGCGGTTGCTTCCTTGCCGCCCCAGACGGTTCCGACCACCTTGCCCAAGATCATGTTCACCCTCAACCCGGCGACACACGAAGACCGACGCCAAGTGCGTCTCTTATAGCAAGTCAATGCATACAATGCAACGACTCGCAGGCCTCCACAGGCGTGCCACCGTCACCCGCTCCCCCATGCACTCAAGCCCGCCTGCAGATGACGCCCAGATTGGGAACGGAGGGCCACCCAGGACCCCTCAAAACCCACGTCCAAATTGGGAACGGAGGGCCATCCAGAAGAGCGTCCGACCACGAGCAAACCGACGAAAATCGTAGCGCACGAGTGGGCAAAATAGGGAACGGAGGGCCTACTCCA